>JANXNW010000399.1 GCA_025353905.1 Hymenobacter sp. | reverse complement strand
TCAACTGCCCATCGAAAAGCCGGGAAAGGCCCGTGGCCGACGTTTGGCCCGTTGAGCTGATGAGGTAATCCGTGTATAAATCTAGCGTGCAGGCCATCGAAAAGCGTAGTTAGACCAGAAAACTACTGCGTAACATCAGCTGTTAAGTCGCGTCTGACGAGCTTAGCAACGCGCTCAATAGGTGCGATTGCTTCGCTGCGCTCGCAATGACCGACATTAATTGCTAACAATTGACCACTAATTATTACCTCCGCGCCATGGGCGGGGTGGTGTCGGCAAAGCTACCGCCCTGGTGCTCGACGGTTTCGATGAGACGGTAGTTGAGGGCCTCTTTCACGTCGAGGTACTCGTCGTAGGAACTAGTTTCGACGAAATACTGCACGCTCACTTCCAGGCCCTGGGGCGTGATGCCGACGAATTTCATCTGCACGTCGGGCGTCACGAGCGGGTGGGCGCGGATGGCGGCGACGGCCTCCTCCACGATGGCGCGCAGCTGGGCGCTGGTCGTTTCCTGGTCGAAGACGAGCGTGAAACCCACGCGCCGGGCGGTGCGCAGGCTCAGGTTGTCCAGGGGCTTGTCAATCAGGCTTTTGTTGGGCACGGTGAGGTAGCTTTTTTCGGCCGTGCGCAGGCGGGTGCTGCGGAAGCCGATTTTCTCGACCGTGCCGCTCACGTCGCCCGCCGTCACGAGGTCGCCCACGGCGAAGGGCTGGTCGAGGAAGATGGTGAACGAGGCGAACAGGTTTTCGAGGCTGTCTTTGGCGGCCAGCGCCACGGCCAGCCCGCCAATGCCAAGCCCGCCGATGAGCGCGGCCACGTTCACCCCAAACACTTGGCCCAGGGCAATGAGCGCGCCGATGATGACGACAAACACCTTGAGCAGGTCTTTGGCGAAGGGTAAAAACTGCTGGCCCACGCGCAGCGGGGCTGCGTCGCCGCCAGCCGTCGCCGTGAGCTCGGCCCGGCGGCGCACCACGAGCAGGGCAAAATCGACGAGGCGCAGCACGACCCAGGTCAGGGCCAGAATCACGCCCAGGTGAAACGTGCCTAGCAGCAGCAGCTTCAGACCGGGCTCGGGGGCGGGAGCGGGTGGGGCGGGGTAGCGCAGTACGTTAAAAGCCAGGAACAGCGTACCGAGAAAAAGCACCGTGCGCAGGGGCCGGATTTGCAGCTCGCGCAGCTCGGCCTCGCTCACGCCGGCCGTGTAGCGCTTGCCGAGCCGGAATAGCGCCCGGCTCAGCAGCCCCGACAACAGCCGGTTGAGCACCGCGCCCAGCAGCAGAATCAGCCCCGCGAGCAGGTAGTCGAGCAGCTCGTTGCCGAGCACTTCGTGGTGCAAAAAGGGCGGAATATCCATGGTCGAAATTAAAAAAAAGGGCCGCACCGGCACTCAGTCCGAAAATAATAAGCTGCCAGATGATGGTTAATTCATTTGTTTGCTTTACTTTGTGCGGGTAATGCTTGACCTAAATAAAGCTTTGCCACTTCGTTACTTGTTTCTTTATTCTAATAGTACCTTGTAAACATGAAACCATTGCAGACGCGCGTCGAAGCGCACCAACTGGAGCGGGCCGCGGCCATGCTCAAAGTGCTGGCCCACCCAAAGCGGCTGGCCATCGTAGACTTGCTGGGCCGCACAAAAGGCGGCAAGGAAGCCCGCCTGTCGGTAACGGAAATTTACCAGGCGCTCGATTTGCCGCAGGCCATCGCCTCGCAGCACCTCATCACGCTCAAAGACCGGGGCGTGCTGCAGTCGAGCAAGGTCGGCACCAAGATTTACTACGGCCTGGCCGTGCCGCAGCTGCTCAAAATCGTGGACCTGCTGGAGGATTACGCCGTTCGGGCCTGAGTATGAAGTTAAGACATGAGATGTTAGACATGAGACATGAGACTGGTTATTCGGAGTCTCAGGTCTCATGTCTCATGTCTTAGCAGCTATTTGGACTAATAAAAACGGTCATGCTGAGCGCAGCGCAGCGGAGTCGAAGC
>JANXNW010000381.1 GCA_025353905.1 Hymenobacter sp. | reverse complement strand
TGTCAGGCACCTTCGGCAGCGGGGCCGCCACCGCCCCGAACGCGCCCGCCCCAAACAGGCTGTGCTGGGCCGACTCCTTTGCCGCCTGGTGCTGCTGGCCCAGCTTCAGCGCCTTGTCAATCAGGTTGCTGTCGCCGGCCGGCGCTTCCATAAACTGGCGGCGGTGGTGGCGCTCGAAGCCGTCGAACGCGCCGGCCTGGGCCAGGCTTTCCCAGGTTTTCTTGTTCACGGCCCGCAGGTTCACGCGCTTGGCAAAGTCAAAAATGTCAGTGAACGGGCCGTGGAGCTGGCGCTCCTCCACCAATTCCAGCACGGCTGCCTCGCCCGCGCCCTTCACGGCGGCCAGCCCGAAGCGAATCTGGTTCTCGCGCGGCACGTTGAATTTCTGCTCGCTCTCGTTCACGTCCGGCCCCAGCACAGCCACGCCCTGCTTGCGGGCCTCCTCGATAAAGAAAGTTACCTTCTTAATGTCGCCCATGTTGTTGGTCAGCACGGCGGCCATGTACTCGGCGGGGTAGTTGGCCTTAAGGTAGCCGGTCTGGTAAGCTATTATGCTGTAAGCCGCTGAATGTGAGCGGTTAAACCCGTACTCGGCAAACCGCTCCATCACGTCGAACACCTCGTTGGCTTTCTTCGCTGGCAACTTGTGTAGGTCGGCCGCGCCTTTCACGAACTTGTCGCGCTCCAGGGCCATCTTTTTCATGTCCTTCTTGCCCATCGCCCGGCGCAAAAGGTCGGCCCCACCGAGCGAGTAGCCTGCCATAATCTGGGCGGCTTGCATAATTTGTTCTTGATATATACAATTATGAATTAATATATTGTTGCCAACAAAGTTGTGAATGCCCTCGACTGTGATGTCGTACACGCGCTGTTGGCCGGCTGGCTCAATACTCACGATTTCCTGCCACCGCACTCGTAGGTTACGGGTCGTATCGGGTAGCGACAGGGCCGTAGTCAGTGGGGCTACGAGGGCGGCGCTGATGCGCGGGTTGCGGGCGCGGCGGGCGGGAAGCAGGTGTTGCCGGTCGAAGCCGTGAGTGCGCATCAGGGCCTTGTCCGAATCCGGCCACGCCTGCCGCAGCTCGGCGACGAATGTTTCGCGGTCCACCGTTTCGGAAGTAGTCGGGGCGGAGCGGGCCGGGTATCTCCGCCGTTTTTCCACCAAGTGTGGCCCAACGAGCGCGTCGAACTCGCGTAGTTGATAGATGCTAACTTGAAAGGCAGTCGTATCGGCTTCGTCGCCTGCGTTGCGATAACGGGTTTCGTAGGTTATGGCTCGCAGCCCGAGGCGCAGTAGCAACGTGCTCACGTCCTGGGCCAAGCGGGGCGAAATCGTTTTGTAAAAGCAGATTTTTTCGCCTACGTGCCCGTCGCAGTCCCACAGCGCCGCTACGAAGTGCGCGATGCAGGTTTCATTCAGCCCGAACACGAACTCGGGCACGAACTTCTCGCGGCTGTGCAGGCCGCCTTTCTGGGTTTTCAGGCCCAGTTCGCGCAGCCAGCTCAGCAGCGTGGTCGGTTCGTGATAATAAGCCTTGCTGTCCACCTTAGCCGACACTCGCGTTACCTCACGGACCTGTTGCAAAGTGCTTAGCTCCAGGTTGTCGAAGCCAGTGCTAACCGAGTGCGAGTAGGCGGCCACCAGCGCGGGGCTGTTCGACACAAAGTCGCAGCAGCTACCCGACGTGAGTGAGCCATCGGCCAGCAGATAAGCCAGGGTGCGCAGCTTATGCAAGTCATAATCAGCCTCGTTTTCCACGAAAAGCTGGCGGGGTGTACCGATAAAGCTGCCCACGGCCAAGTGCTGAATTTCCTGCCAACCGTGCTCGGTCAATACTTTATGGTCGGGCGTGAGCGTGACGGCGGCGCCATCGCGCAGGCGTACCCGCACCACATCGCGCAAGCCGTTGTCGTAGAAGTGAGTAGCCACGGCTGCGGCGGGCCGCAGCTCGGCATCCACGCCCTGCACCCGGAAGCGGCCCACGCGGTCGGCCAGCTCGTCCAGCCGCACCCGCGCCCCGGTGTCGGCATCATGGACCAGCGTGTCGCCGGTGACGCAAATTCCTTGCGAGTAGTGCAGAATCGGCTCCAGCAGCTCGTGCGGGTACTCGACTGCTTCCCGCCCGTGCTTGCGATTAATGAAGTTCGGGATGAACTGCATCGGCCCCGGCCGGTAGAGCGCGTTCATGGCGATAAGGTCCTCAATGTCAGTCGGCTTAAGGTCGCGCAGATACTGGCGCATGCCCTCGGACTCGAACTGGAACGTGCCGATGGTGTCGCCGCGCTGGTAGAGGGCGTAGGTTTTGGCATCATCGAGCGGGATGTCGTCGATGTCGATTTTCACGCCGTGGTTGCGCTCGATGAGGTTGAGCGCGTCCACGATGACGGTCAGAGTTTTGAGGCCCAGAAAATCCATTTTCAGCATCCCGGCGCTCTCGATAACCTTGCCGTCGAATTGAGTCACGAGCAGGTCCGAGTCTTTCGAGGTCGAGACGGGGATGTAGTTCGTGATGTCGTCGGGGGCGATGATGATGCCCGCCGCGTGGATGCCGGTGTTGCGCACCGAGCCTTCGAGCTTTTCGGCTAACGCGAGTATCTGACCCTTCAGGTCGGTTTTGTCTTCGCGCATGGCGCGTAATTCGGGCACGTCGCGGAAGGCGCCTTCGAGGGTCGTGCCGGGCTTTTCGGGCACGAGCTTGGCCATCTCGTTGGCCGTGGCCAGGGGCAGGTCCACGGCGCGGGCCACGTCCTTGATGCTGGACTTAGCGGCCATCGTGCCGAAGGTGATAATCTGGGCCACCTGGGTTTTGCCGTATTTATGGACCACGTAGTCAATGACTTTCTGACGGTTCACGTCGTCGAAGTCGATGTCGATGTCGGGCATCGACACCCGCTCCGGGTTCAGAAAGCGCTCGAACAAGAGCGAATACTTGATGGGGTCGATGTTGGTGATGCCCACGCAGTAGGCCACGGCCGAGCCGGCCGCCGAGCCGCGCCCCGGCCCCACGGCCACGCCCATGCCGCGCCCGGCGTTGATGAAGTCCTGGGTAATCAGGAAATACCCCGCGAACCCCATCGTCTGAATCACGCGCAGCTCGTAGTTGAGGCGCTCTTCCACCTCGGCCGTGCGGTCCTGGTAGCGGGGTTTGGGACCTTCAAACGCGCCCCGGAAAGTCAAATCCCGCAGGTAGTCGTCGGCGTTCTGGTAGCCGGCGGGCAGCGGGAAGTTGGGCAGCAGAATGTCGCGCGCGAGCTTGGGCGGGGTGATTTTCACGACAATCTCGTTCGTGTTGTCCACGCTCTGGGGTACGTCCGCGAACAAGGCCGTCATCTCGGCCTGGGTCTTGAAGTAGAACTGGTCGTTGGCGAAGCCGAAGCGGCGCTGGCGCTGACGGGGCGGCTTTTGCTGCTCCTCGTCAATGCGCGAGAGCATCTGGCGGGCACGCTCGTCGTGGCTGTGCTGGCGGCGCAAGTCGTCGAGCTGGTCGTAATGCACCCGCCCGTCGCCGGTGAGAATTGTGTAGTAGTTCGTCTCAAAGTCGCCGACCGGCGTGGCCCTGGACTCGGCCGTGTTCACGCACAGCAGCAGGTCGTGGGCGGCATAGTCGGTTTGCTCCACGTAGTGCGAGTCGTTGGTACAGATAACCTTGACGTTGTGCCGGGCCGCGAGCCGCAGCAGCACCTGGTTCACGTCCTCCTGGCTTTTGCCGGTGCCGTCGAAATTCATCAGCCCGTGGCGCTGAATCTCGATGTAAAAATCGTCCTGAAACACGTCAAGCCACCACTTGAGCAGCTCCTCGGCGCGCGCTTCGCCGTCGAACAAAATCGCCTGGGGAATCTCGGCCCCAATGCAGCAGGAGGTCGCAATCAGGCCCTTGTGGTACCTGAGCAGCAGCTCCTTATCGATGCGCGGAAACTTCGAGTACACGCCCTCGATGAAGCTCAGCGAGCAGAGCTTACTCAGGTTGTGGTAGCCGGCCTGGTCTTTAGCCAGCAGCAGCTGGTGGCAGCGGTTGTCTTTCTCACCCTTCTCGCGCAGAAACGTCTTCTTGTGCCGGTCCTCGACCAGATAGAACTCGCAGCCCACGATGGGCTTCACGCCCGGATGCTTGGCCGCTTCGGCCACGAAGTTGAAGGCTCCGAACATGTTGCCGTGGTCGGTGAGGGCAATGGCGGGCTGGCCGTCGGCGGCGGCTTTTTTGAACAAGCCGGCGATGCTGGCCTGGCCGTCGAGCAGCGAGTATTGGGTGTGGGAGTGGAGGTGCGAGAAGGTGGGCATGAGGGCAGGGCAGTCAGGTTGGGCGGACAACGCGTAAAGCCTAAAGTTAGGGCCAGGCCGGCGGGCGCACAAGCCTAGCGGAGGCAGCAGCTTCTGTCTCAACCCAAAAAAAGTTGGTTGGGTCCGCTCAGCCGCGCACCAGCTGCCGCCCGCGCAGCCGCCACCCGTGCCACGGCCGGGGATTCCGCGCCAGCCAGGCATCGCCCGCGCCGAGCACGACCAGCGTCAGCCCGGTGCCGAGCGCCGAGCCGGCGAGCACGTCTTCCACAAAGTGCTGAGCCAGATAGACCCGCGAAAATGCCACGCCCACGGCCATCAGCAGAAACGCCAAGCCCCAGCGCGGGGCTAGTACGCTCAGCAGCACGAATACCGAAAACGCCGTCGTGGTATGGCCCGACGGAAAGCTGTGCAGGCCGTTCATGGTTTCGCCCGCCACCAGGTGCAGGGTTGGAAAGCCGGGGTGGGTTTCAAAATAAGAAACCGGCCGTGGATGGCCCGTGAAAGCCAGCCGTTTCAGGGACTGGGCCGCCACCGAGGTGAGCAGAAAACTCAGCAGGCTCAGTAGCGCCCAGCGAAACCGCACCCAAAGCAGTCCTAGCGAGACGAGCACGTAAAACGCACCGTCGCCAATGAAGGTGAACAAGCCAAAAAACCAATCGCCGAGCGCCGAGTGGTGGGCATTGACCCAGAAAAAAGCCGTCTGGGGCGGGGTTAGCAGCAGCAGCGCGCTCAGGGCCAGTAGTAGGGCCGCGTAAGGCAGCAAAAACCAGCGGGCGGCGAGTAACGGCGAGGATGGCATGAGCAGAATAACGGGCTACCAGCCGGCAGCAACAAGCGGGCAACGGGTGCCGGTTGGAGCCGGCAAAACTACCGTCGCCCGGCGTTGGGCGTGGTCGTTCGCGCGGGGCGCGGATTGCGGGCCGTACTTTCGGCCCACCCCAAACCCTGCCTGATATGCGCTACGGCCCTATTGCCCCCGAATTGTTCGTTGAAAACCGCCGCCGCTTCCGCGCGCTGCTGCCACCCCAGGCGCTGGCCATTTTCAACGCCAACGACATCCTGCCTACCAACGCCGACGGCACCCTGCCGCTCAAGCAAAACTCCGACCTGTTCTACCTGAGCGGCGTGGACCAGGAGGAAAGCATCCTCGTCATCTGTCCCGACGCGGCCCTGGAGAAGCACCGCGAGATATTATTTCTGAAAGAAACGTCGGAGAAAATTCTCGTCTGGGAAGGCCACAAGCTGAGTAAGGACGAGGCCAAGGCGGTGTCGGGCGTACCGACGGTCATGTGGCTCGACCAGTTTCCGGCCGTGCTCGCCGCCCTGATGAACGAGGCGGAATACGTGTACCTGAACTCGAACGAGCATATTCGCTCGGTGGTGGAGGTCCAGACCCGCGACGCGCGCTTTATCCGCGACTTGCAGGCGCGGTATCCGCTGCATCAGTACCGGCGCGCGGCGCGGCTGCTGCACCAGCTGCGGGCCATCAAGAGCGCCGAGGAAATCCGGCTCCTGCGCCGCGCGGCTGAGATTACGGGCCGCGCGTTTCGGCGGGTGCTGGGCTTCGTGCGGCCGGGCGTGATGGAGTACGAGATTGAGGCCGAGATGCTGCACGAGTTCGTGCGTAGCGGCTCGCGCGGGTCGGCCTACACGCCCATCATCGCCAGCGGCGAGAGCGCGACCGTGCTGCACTACATCAGTAACGACCGGGTGTGCGCCGCGGGCGACGTGCTGCTGCTCGATTTCGGGGCCGAATACGCCAACTACGCCGCCGACCTCTCGCGCAGCATTCCGGTGTCGGGCACGTTCGCGCCGCGTCAGAAGCAGGTCTATGAGGCCGTGTTGCGGGTATTCCAGTTTGCCAAAAACCGTCTTGTCGTCGGCAATTCCATCGAAGAATACCACAAGGAAGTGGGCCTGACGATGGAGCAGGAGTTAATCCGGCTCGACTTATTGAACGCCGAAGAAGTCAAAAACCAGGACCCCGACGCGCCGCTCTACAAGAAGTATTTCCCCCACGGCACGAGCCACTACCTCGGCCTCGATGTCCACGACGTGGGTTTCAAATACCGCAAGTTCGAGGCCGGCATGGTACTCACCTGCGAGCCGGGCATTTACATTCGGGAAGAAAAGCTCGGCATCCGGCTGGAAAACGACGTGCTGATTACCGCCACCGGCAACGAGGACCTGATGGCCGACATTCCGTTGGAAGTGGCTGACATCGAGCGGCTGATGCGCGGGTAGGGTAGGGGCGTGTCGCACGCGCCCGCTCGCCGGACGGGCACCCGCAAAACTCACCGTGAACAGACCGGCCGTGCGGGCGCGTGCGACGCGCCC
>JANXNW010000357.1 GCA_025353905.1 Hymenobacter sp. | reverse complement strand
ATATTTAATCCCATTTTGAGTAGTTTTTGCGGTTAAAATCCCAGGAATTTTTCATTTCCAAGCGCCTGCGAAACTGGTTCCGCTCTCCCGGAATTTTGCGTTTGAGCTCCGGCCGGGTTAGTTGGGCAATAAGGATTTATTAGCAGGTTCTCAGTCTGATTCTTCCCGCAACACAAAACTTTTGCAGCTGTCTTATTGGATGAAGCTGCGGGATGGTAACCAGTAATACCAGCCTACAGCCGTTCTTATGGTTATTGGATAAGGGTAGAGACACAATGGTTGGTGCCTCGTCGTTATTGATGTTGTTTAGTCTGCGTGGTTTTGGGCAGTTCCAGTGGTTCAACGACGAGACGCCAACTTTTGCGTCTCTACCCCCATACAGCACGAAAACTGCGCCAGGTTGCGGGGTTCTAGTTGGCCACAACTGAAAGGGCCCTAAACGACAATAGCCACCCGGACGGGGTGGCTATTGTAAGGGGAAAGTGGCCCCGTTTGGATTCGAACCAAAGACCGACTTCTTAGAAGGAAGTTGCTCTATCCAGCTGAGCTACGGGGTCGAATCCGGGGAAAACAAATGTCGGGGTGGCAGGATTCGAACCTACGACCTCCTGGTCCCAAACCAGGCGCGATACCGGGCTACGCTACACCCCGAAAAAAATAATGCCGGGTCTTAAAGACTTCCTAGTGGGTGGAGCCCCAACGGGAAGCTTTCGCAACCCAACATTATAGTGGAGAGGGGGGGATTCGAACCCCCGGTAACCTTTAGAGCTACGGCAGTTTAGCAAACTACTGGTTTCAGCCACTCACCCACCTCTCCAGGTCGGTTTCGCTTCCGTCCGAAGCGGGTGCAAATATACGGGCCGAACTCAAAGAGCCGCACTTTTGACGAAAAAAAATATCTTTCAGCGCGAAAAAACCAGGTAAGCGCCGGGCCAGTGGTTTCTTTGCCTTTCGGTTTTGAATGAGGTTACCGGCAACATTACATGGAGGCGGTGCATCTTAGGTCGCAGAGATATTGCGGCTTATGATTGGGCAGCAACCTCGTTCCCGGGCTTTTGGTCAGCGTACCAGGACTATACTTTACTGATATTCTACTTCCATTTTTTTGCGCTTGCTGACTTGGGCTTATCCTGATTTTGTGGCGGTAACCGTAGCGACGGTACTAGTCTTGCTGCTGCTGGTGCGCCTGTGGCGGCGTGGGGGGCGGCTGGGACGGCGGCTGGGCAGCCGGGCCCGGCACCGCGGCTGGAAGCTGGCCTTGCGCATATTGGCAGGGGCAGCACTACTGCTAGCGGCGCTGGGGCCGGCGCTGGGCGTGAGCCAGCAACCCGTACGTACCGCTGGTAAGGACGTGTGGCTCTTGGTCGATGTGTCGCGGTCGATGGACGCGCCCGACGTGGCTCCTACCCGCCTACTGCGGGCCCAGGCCGAACTCCAGGTGCTGGTAACGCAGTTTCCGGCCGACCGGCTCGGGCTAGTGGTATTTGGGGCCGAGGCGGTAGTGCAATGCCCCCTGACTTACGACCAGAAGGCCGTGCAGGTCTTCATCAGCACGCTACGAACGGACTTGTTGCCGCCCGGCCCGACTGCGCTACGTGCTCCGCTGGAACTCGTGCTAAGCCGGCTGGCACCAGTGGCTCCGGCAATGCCGGCCCTAACTTCGGCCGTGCCCAGGGCCACGGCGCTGGTGGTGGTGAGCGACGGCGAAGATTTCGGCGAAAACCTGGAGCCGGTGCTGCGGGCGCTCAGCCGGACGGGGGCACGGGTATACTCGGTGGGCGTGGGCACGGTTGAGGGAGCAAAGATTCCAAAGGCCAGCGGTGCATTTCTGCTTGACAGCAAGGGACAACCGGTGCTGACCCGCCTGCGCGAATCGCCGCTACTACAGCTGGCCGCCCAGACTGGTGGGCAATACGTGGCCCTCACGAACCAGCAAAATGGGTTTGGGCCGCTGCTACAGGCCTTGCGCATCATGCCGGGGGCCGCCGAGCAGGTGCGCACTGTGGCTGTGGCCGACAACCGCTACCGCTACCCGCTGGCGGCGGCGCTGCTACTGTTGGCGCTCGATGTTATGCTCACCTTCACTATTATCCGCCCATGAAATACTTGATGGTGCTGGTGCTAGCCCTCGGATGGCCGGGGTGGCGGGTGCTGACGTGGGTGCGCGACCGCAACGTGGCCGTAGCCACTGGTGCGGCGGCTTACACGCGGGGCGATGCGGGGCGAGCAGCCAAAGACTTTGCGGCGGCTCTGGCTACACAAAGCCACAACATCCCTGACCCTCGCCTGCTCCTCAACCTGGCCCACGCCCAGAACCGGGCCGGGCAACTGGGGCCAGCCCATGCCACCTACGGACAACTGGTGACCGGCAGCCCCGCCCGGCTGGGCAGCGTGGCACGCCTGCAACTGGCGGTACTGGCTTCGCAGCATGGTGATATTGCCCAAGCGCTCAACTTATTGCGCCAAGCATTGCTACTCGACCCCACTAATAGCGGGGCTCGCTACGACTACGAAGTGCTAAGCGAATACCTGGCCCGGCGGCCTAACCGCCCCCAGATTACCCCACCAGTGCCCGCGCCCGCACCGGGCAAGCCCAACCCCTCGAAGAATAACAATTCGGCTGAGCAGAACCAGCCGGCCGAAAAGGCGGGTACTGACCATCAGGGAGAAACCATCGATACCAAACCGACCCCCGCCTCCCCCACTAGGCCCCCCGAGCCCATTGCCAACCCCGGCGGCCAGCCCAATAAGAAACTGCCCGGCCCTACCCCTGGCAACACGGCCGAAAGAGGCCGTGCGCCCGGCGACGGTACACCACAACCACTAGCCAGCGGTGCGGTCCCTGGTTCCGAACGCGGCCTCGACCGCAACTCCGAAGCGCCCGGCTCGCCGGCTACCGGCCGTAGCAACCGTGCCGGCAATGAGGCAGCCGCGCCAACCGATGTACGCCTGCAAACCCAGCGCGAACGGCTAAAAGCCATGAGCCTGAGCCCTGCCCAGGCCCGGCAGATTCTCGAAACCCTGCGGGCTCAGGAGCAGCAATATTTGCAACAGCAAACGCGCCCCGCCCACCAGAAACCCGACCCCAATAAGCCAACGTGGTGATTTTGGTGGCCGGCTGCTTGTTGTCCGTTGAACAGTAGCATAGAAGCTGTTTAAAACCTCGCAACCGTTTGGGGGGCGGTTAATCCGTACTTTTGCAGCCTGATTCAACCTCCCACCCAACCTTTTTCAATCTTCTCTAATTAACCCAGTATGCAAACCAAAGAAGTTGTTATTATCTCGGCCGTCCGCACGCCCATTGGCTCGTTTGGGGGGGCACTGTCGTCGTTGTCGGCCACGGAGTTGGGGGCTGTTGCCCTGAAAGGCGCGATTGAAAAGGCTGGGGTTGCGGCCTCGGAAGTGCAGCAGGTGATTATGGGCAACGTGATTTCGGCCAACCTGGGCCAGGCTCCGGCCCGCCAGGCAGCTAAGAAAGCCGGCCTGCCCGACACCGTGGAATGCACGACCGTAAATAAAGTATGCGCCTCGGGTTCGAAAGCCATTATGATGGCCGCCCAAACTATTATGCTGGGCCAGGCTGATGTGATTCTGGCCGGTGGCATGGAGAGCATGAGTAACGTTCCGTATTACCTTGACAAAGCCCGTTTTGGGGCCAAGTACGGTCATGGCCAGATGATTGACGGCCTCGTGCGCGACGGCCTCTGGGATCCTTACCACGACTACGCCATGGGCAACGCGGCTGAGAACACAGCCAAGGAAATGGGCTTCACCCGCGAGCAGCAGGATGCTTTCGCCATCGAAAGCTACACCCGCAGCGCGGCGGCGGCCAAAGGAGGCAAGAAGAAAGATGAAATAGTGCCCGTAACCATCGAGAGCCGGGGCAAAACCACGGTGGTAGAAGACGACGAGGAGTATACTAAAGTCGATTTCGCCAAAGTGCCTGGCCTGAAGCCCGCCTTTATCAAGGACGGTGGTACGGTGACGGCGGCCAACGCCTCGACCCTGAACGACGGTGCCGCCGCCGTGCTGCTGATGAGCCGTGAGAAAGCCGACGCGCTGGGCCTCACCCCCATCGGCCGTATTTTGGGCTTCGCCGATGCCGAGCAGGCTCCGGAGTGGTTCACCACGTCGCCGGCCCTGGCTATTCCGAAAGCACTGAAAAACGCCGGTAAGACGGCCGCTGATGTGGATTTCTACGAAATCAACGAAGCTTTTTCAGTGGTAAGCCTGGCTAATAACAAGCTGCTGAACCTCGAAGGCTCAAAAGTAAACGTGTATGGCGGGGCCGTTAGCCTGGGCCACCCGCTGGGGGCTTCGGGCGCGCGCATCGTAACCACGCTGATGAATGTGCTGAAAAATGAGGGCGGCAAAATCGGCGTTACCGGCATCTGCAACGGTGGTGGCGGGGCCAGCGCCATTGTGGTGGAGCGGCTGTAACTGAGACTGACATCTACTTTTGTATAAGGCCCCATCGAATTTATCGATGGGGCTTTTTTTGGTCCGAATTTTAGCTAACTTCTCCTGACGCACGGAAACCTCATTTCCTGCGTTCTTGCGCCCATGAAATATTTGATTGTTCTTTTCGCATTGTTGGCCTTGCCTTCACAGGCCCAGCGGCTGCGCCGTTTCGTGACCTACTATGACACCCTGAGAACCACTAAGCGCGAGGTATACACCGCGCTAGTGGCGGCCGATACCGTGCCGCAGGGCACGTACAAGCGGTTTTATCGCAACGGCAAGCTGGAGCAGCAAACCAGTTTCCGGCAGGGCAAGCGCGACTCGTCTTACGTCGAGTTTCACCCCACCGGCACGCGGCGGCTCGAAACAACCTACCGCGACGGCATTCGGCAGGGACCTTTCAAAACCTATTATGAGGATGGTAAACCGGCCCAGGAAGGTATGTTTGAGAACGACGAGCCCAACGGCGAGCTCACCTACTACCACCCCGACGGCTCGGTGAAGCTGCGGACGACCCTGGTGAAGGGCCAGCCCAACGGGCCGCTGAAGGCACTGTACCCGGACGGCAAGACGCAGGCGGAAATCAACTATGAAAACGGGCAGCCGAATGGAACGGTGCGGTTTCTGTACCCCAACGGCGCGGTGCAGAGCGAGGGCAGCTTCACGCGCGGGCTACTGTCGGGGCCGTACAAAACGTATTACCCCAACGGCCAGATTGAGAAGGAGGTGCTGGCCGACAAGAACGGCCGGGGCCGCTACCGCAGCTATTACGCTAGCGGCAAGCTGCAAACCGAAGGCACCTACGCCCCCGCCCCGCTGGCCCAGCGCCCCGTGCGCAACCCCCTCGGCGACGACCTGACCAAGCGCGTGACCCCGCCCACCGGCACCAACAACCTCGACGGCCCCGCCACCAGCTACTTCGAAAGCGGCCAAATTAAAACCAAAATCACCTACCGCAACGGGGTACCCACCGGCCACGGCCTCGAATACTTCGAGAACGGCCACGTGCGTGAGGAAACCGACTACAGCAACGCCGGGCGCGACCGCAAAATCACGCGCTACCACGACGTGGCCGGGCAGCTAACCCAAGCCGAGGAGCAGTTCAAGAATAATCGCCCCGCCGGCACTTGGCGCGAGTTTTACCCCAATGGCAAGACTCCGCGCAAGGTGGAAACCTACGGCCCCAGCGGACGGCTGCTGGGCGAGCGGATTACCTACTTTGAGAGTGGCCAGGTGCAGAGCCGTCAGCCTTACCTGAACGGTTTCAT
>JANXNW010000343.1 GCA_025353905.1 Hymenobacter sp. | reverse complement strand
GTGTTCAGGTACTGGCTCTGGTCGGTGTACCAACCGCGGCGGCTGGCCAGCTCGAAAAGCTCGCCCGGCTGGTATTGCTGACCCAGAATAAAGGGAATGCCCGGCGCGAGCGATTCGCGGTTCAGCCCCAGGAAATTCGTGCTCTGGGTGTAGCCCGGCAGCAGCGTACCCGTCGAGCGGGCATAAGTAAAATTGATGGTGCGCGCCGTCATCACGGCCCGCAAAATAGCCTTCACGAAGCGCAGCGGGTCGCGGCGAGCGGTGTCGGGCTCGGTGGGCTTGGGGCGGGTGGGGCCTTCGGTGCCCGCTGCCTCGGCCGGCGGCTGGGCTACGGGCTGAGTAGCGGGCTGGGCGTTGTTGATGATGTTGAGGAAGCGCACTTTGTTGTAGAGCTTCACCAGGTCAATCTTGCCGTTGGCGCTCAGCTCGGCGTTGTTCTGCACGGTGTTGCCCAGGTTGAGGCGCACCGATGTGGTGTCAAGAGTGCCATCGGCGCGCAGGGCGGGGTTGTTGCTGCCGGCGCGCAGAGCCGTGCTGGCCGCCTGCCACGAATAATTGACCGAGTAGCGCGCATCAGCCGAGAGCCAGTCGGTGAGCGGAAATTTGTCCAGCGGCAGCCGGTAGGTGGCAGCGATGAGCTGGTTGAAATTGACCGTGCGCCCGCCTTTTTTGAGGTTGTCCCAGATTTGGGCCTGGTTGGCCAGTGCGATGGGGTCAGAGCCGATGCTGCGACCGGGGCCTTCGTCCACCACGCCGCGGTTGGTGGCGGTATAGTCGAGGATGAGCGCCTTCGTGATGTCCCACTTCAAGTCGTAAATCCGGCTGATGAAGAATGTTTTATAAAACACGCCCGCGATGCCGGCCGTGGTCGGCAGCTGGCCCGGCTCCAGCACCCGCTGCAAAAATCGCTCGTTGTAGCGCCGGTCCAGGTCGGTGCGAAACGAGAAGCGCGAAGGCAGCGGGTTGAAATTGACTTCCTTGAAAATCTTTAAATAAGGATTATCCAGCACCTTCAAGCCAGCCAGCGGCGTGAAGCTCTTGCCCTGGCTCTGGTAGATGTAGGCCAGCGCCGCCGTAAACGAGCGGGTGTAGTCGCGGGCCGTGTTGATGTTGGTTTGCTCGCGCTCGGTGATGGCGTAGCTCAGGGCAATGTTTTCGATGTCCCAGGGGCGCTGCACGGTTTGCTTCGGGCCGCGCTCGCGGCGCACGTTCAGCACCGAAATACTGCGGCTGCTGGTGCGGTCGATAACCAGCTTCTGGTAAGCCGCGCTCGCGTTGGGGTCGGGGTTGTTCTTAAACTTGAGCAGACTCTGGTTGAGCTTGGTGTCGGGGTCGAGCGGGTCGTAGAGCGGGGTGATGGTTTGCAGGCCGGCCTGCACCAGCACCGGCACCCGCACCCGCAGCCCGGTCGGCAAAAATTTCTCGGCCGCCACGGTCGCGTTCAGGTCGCCGCGCAGAATATCCGACGTCGAGCGCTGCTGGGCCTTGTCCTGCAGCCCGCCGAAGCCCACGCCGATAAACGAGCCCGTAGCCGTGATGTTGGCCAAATCGGCGAGCTTCACGTTGAGCCGGGCGTTGGCCGCCCAGCCGCCCTGCGAGTCGAAATCAAAGACCCGCAGCTCATCGGCCCACAGCGTGACGCTCTTGTCCGAAGCATCGGTCGGGGCCGTGGCCGGATTCAAAATGCCCAGCAAACAGCCCTGCACCTGCGACAAATCCGGGTTGCCGACCACCGTAATCGTGGCCCCGTTGGGCAGCGTCTTTACGAAGGGCACCGCGTACTGAATCGGAAACTGCTGGTTGCGGGCCGCTTTCGCGTCGATAAAATCCTGCAAAGCCAGGTCCACGTTGTTTTCGACGGGCCACACCTGGAGCTGGCCCGTCTGGCCGGGCTGGGTGATGGTGAGCGGCAGCGAATACTCGTAGTAGTTCTGAGTGTAGTCGGTGCCGATGCGCAGAATGGCGCGCACGTCGCCGTTGGCCACGAGCGCGGCTTTGTTGGCCGATTCGGCGTGCAAAAACATGCGCAGGCGCTTGTAGCGCAGCAGGTTCGTGCTCAGGTTTTTGTAGGCCGCCTTGCCGTAGCCGTCGCGCAGGTTGGTCACGGTCAGGCGCAGGCTCTGCTCGTTTTGCTGCTGCTGCACGGCCGTCGAGCCGTACTCGATGTCGCGGCTGATGCCCGGCGGCACCACGTACGGAATGGCCCCGGTCGCGTTGGCGCTGGCCGCCGACGGCCCGTTTTCCTCCACGCTCACCGTGGCCACGCTGAACGCGTCGGCATCGGTGTTGATGCCCACGCCCGGCACCACGCGCGGGTCGCTCACGCGCCCCAGGTACTGCCGCCACTGGTTGGCCACGAACTGAGGCTGGTCGAGGCGCAGCACCACCGGCTGCTGCCAGCCGGTCATGTACATGCGCACGAAGCGGATATTCTTGAAGCCCTGGATGCCGCCCACCGTGCGCTGCGGCTGCCGGATGGGCACCCGGAACTGATACCAGGTCACGGTTTCGTTGCTGCCGGGCGCGGTCGCCGTCACCTTATCCGTCACGTAGCCCTGGCCCACGGCGAGCTGGCCCGGCCGCAGTGTAATCGGGTACTCGTAGTACGCCTCCGTGTTCTGCACCACGTTGTCGCGGTTCAGGTCTTCCTTGTCGGGGAAGGCCGTCGAGCTGAGCTGCGAGTTTTCGGGCGAGTTGCCCTCGTAGCTGTCGTAGTCTTTGTAACGGGCCAGCAGCTGGGCGTTGTTCTGGTCGTAGCCCGGGTCGAGGTGGTGGCGAAAGTCATCGCCCGAAGGGTCGGCCAGCGCGCCGTAGCTGGCCGGGTACGAGTTGGGCTGGCCAGCCCGGGCTTTTTCGGCCGCGTCGTCCAAGCCATCAAGGCCGACATCCTGGCTGGGGCGCGCGCCGGGCGTGGCGTTGAAGGCATCGGTCAAAAACTGCTGGCGCGTGACGCGGCCGAAGGCCGTGCGCCGCGTCAGCCCGGTCGTGTCCTGGCCGGGCACGGGCAAGCCGTTCTCAAACTCGTGCTGGCTCTGGTCGCGCAACACGTCCTCGCTCACGTTGCCCAGGTTGATAACCAATTGCCCGCCGGGGTTGTCGGCGTTGATGTCGTACTGCCGGGGCTGGCTGGGGTCGGCGTTGAGGGCCGCGTTCAGCCCGTTCTTACCCTTGATGAAGGGGTCCAGCATCCAGAATTCCAGGTACTCGACATTGGAATTATCGAAGTCGGTATCGAACGTAATGCCCCGCGAAATGCCCCCGAACTTGTTGGTATTCTGGGCCGTATTGCCGCCGATGTTGAAAAACCGCCCATCGGGCGTAATGCCCGGCGCGTAGTTGTAAGGCCCGCGCTCCTCGGGGTAGTAGGCCATGTCGAAGGTGAACTCGAAGCCGTTGCCGGTCGCGCCCAGGTCCTTGTTCGGGAAAATCTCGTTGCGCGGAATACCCCGCGTGTAGTGGTTCTGAAGGGTAGCCGTCGTGATGGTCTTCGGCACGTTCGGGCCGTTGGTGTAGTAGCTCTGGTCGATGGTGTACCAGGCCAGCTTGGCGCGCCGATAGCCGTTGGTGAGCCCGTCCACGTTGCTGCCCGGAAACGGCGCGGGCGTGGCCGCCAGCCGCCAGGCCGGAATCGAGGCCAGCCCGCCGAGCGTGTAGGGCGTCCGCGCGTTCTCGAAATCGTCGAGGTAGCTCACCCCGTTTTCGCCCCGGCCCAGCTGCGAGCGCCCCGCGATGAGGCGCGCCACCTCGCCCGAGAAAGCCACCGTCGATACCTCCTTGGTGGCCAGAAACGGCAGCCGGTCCACGAGCTTGGTCAGCACCCGGCTCTCCTTGCGCAGGCTCACATCAGCGCCCAGAATGGTGTTGTTGGCCGGCTCGTCGCCCACGTTCACCCGGTTGATGCCGGGCGACTGGTTTTCCAGAATCCGCATGGCCGTGCCGCCCAGCGACACGTCGCGGCTCAGGGCGTAGTCGAGGCGCGCGCCGAGCAGCCGCCGGGGCTGCACCTGCACCAGCGCGTTTTTCTCGAAGCTCACCCGCAGCTCGTTGGCCGAGTTCAGGTAGGCCGGGTTGAGAATCTTGACCTTCGCCTGGTCGTAAAACACCTGGTAATCCGTGCCCTCCGTCAGCAGCGTCGAGCCCGCGTAGACCCGCACCGAGCCCTGCGCCACGCCAATGCCGGGCAGGCTAATCTCGTCGGTCCGGATGCCCTGAAACCGCCCCCGCAGCACAAACTTGTCCTTCACCTGCTGCTGCTGCGCGTCGCTCTGCGTCTGGTCATACAGCGCCTGGTAGGTGTAGAAGCGGGCCAGCGTCCGCTCGCGCGCCGCCACGGCCGGGTCCGAGTTGGCCGTGTCGAACTGCGCCCGCAGGTACGCGCCGAACGGCTGTACGCTGGGGAAAATAATCTTGCCCAAATCAGGGTCGATGGTGACGCCCGGAAAAAAGTCGAAGTTGCCGTCCGAGTTGCGGTCGTTGTTGGCATTCACCCTGTCGAGGCCCAGTACGGCGATGAGCGGCACGTTCTGAGTGCGCTGGCCTTCTTTGAGCGAAATCAAGTCCACGCCCGTGTTGTCGTCTTTATAGACTACCTGAAGCTGAAAATTCTCGCGCTGAAGCTGCGTGGTGCCCAGGGCGTAGATGTTTTTCATCATCAAATCCCAGGTCGGCGTGTTGCGGGTGCGCAGGTTCAGGTTGGCCGGGTTTACGGCCGGGTCGGCGGTGCCCACGCCGGGGTTGGTGGCCTTGAGCATTTTCAGGAAAATAACCTGGTCCTGGCCCACGCTGCCGTACTCGGTCTGGGTTTCGCCCACCGTGTAGGGCTTGCCGTTGTAAAGCAATTCATAGCTCACGCCCAGCACCTGGTCGGGTAGCAGGCTCGTGTTCAGGCTCACGTAGCCGAGCTGAGCATTGAATTTATATTCGTTCGGGGTGAGCTTGCGGGCGCGGATACGCTCGTAGTCAGTATTTTTCACCAGCGGCACCGCCCCCCCGGCCGAGGGCAGGTTGTTCAGGTACTGCTCGACCTGTAAATTGTCGCGGGCGGCGGCTCCGGCCCGGGCCAGGGTTTCGTAGAGGTAGTTGGCCCCGTTGGCGGGCGGCGTGCGCGGGCCGGGGTTGCGGCCCCCGTTGAAGAGCTGGGGCCGGTAGAGGCGTTCCAGGCGCGGTTCGCCCAGGTCTTGCAGGGCCACCACGTTGCGCAGGTTGTCGGTGGTGCGGTTGTCGTTGGTTATCCACACTTCGAGCCGCCGAATCTCAAAGCCGCTCTGCACGGTGGGCAGCCCGCGCAGGGCCTCGTCGTAGCGGTCCCGGAAAAACTGGCTCAGGAAGTAGTGCCGGTTGATTTCGTACTGGCTGGCCTTGATTTCAAACTGCCGGCTCTGCGCCCCGTTCTGCACCCGCACCTCATCCTGCGAGCCGCGCAAGGTCGCGGCCACCGCCGTAATGCCGAGCCGCCCGAACTGCAGCTGCGTCTTGATGCCGAACAGATTCGAGCCGCCCGTAATCAGCGAGTTATTCAGCGGCATACTCACGTTGCCCAAATCGAG
This sequence comes from Hymenobacter sp., assembly GCA_025353905.1. GTDB lineage: Bacteria > Bacteroidota > Bacteroidia > Cytophagales > Hymenobacteraceae > Hymenobacter. The sequence continues at coordinate 3,021 of JANXNW010000343.1, read as the reverse complement.
CTTGCGAATAATGTCGGTGGGCTGGCCCACGTAGTCGAACTTCATCTGGTTATCGAAGTCGAACGCCGCCTTGGTATCGTAGTTGAATGTGAGCTTGAGCTTGGTGCCGACCTGCCCGCTCAGGCTCAGGTTCATGTTTTGCTCGAAGATGAAGTCGCCCACGCTTTGTTGGCGCAGGGTCAGGGCCGGGTTTTGGTTCGAAGTGAAGCGCCCGCCAAACTTGAGCGACAGCGCCCCGGCGGGCCGAATGTCGATGTAGGAGCCGCCAAAAATGCGGTCGGCCACCGGCCCGAGGCTGATTTTCGGAATAAGGCGTTGGGCCTGGGCGCTGCCCGGCTTCACGGCCGCGCCACCCACGCCACCGAGCGCCTTTTGCCGGTAGTAGTCGTTGATGGCCTGCCGTTCCTGAAAGCGTAGCAGCTCAGCCTGCGAGATACTCGTCGGGTCGCGGAAGTCGATGCCGCGTGTGCCGCCCGTACCACCTGTTCCGCCCGCGCCCACCGTTTCGCGCACGTCGTAGCTCTTGAGGCTGTCGCCGGTGGGCGTCACCTGCAGCTGGACGCTTTTGGGCAGCGGCAGAATCAGCGGCGAGCGCCGGACGCGGGGCGAAAACCGCGAGCCCGCCCGGTCGCGCACCCGCTGGGGCCGGGGCCGGCGGCCAGGCTGGTAGCGGCCGGTGTCGGCCGGCGCGGTTTGGGCCGGGCGCGCCCCTGGCCGGCGCGGGTCCGTTTGCCAGGGCCCGCCCAGCGCCGCGCCGCGCAGGGCCAGCAGCAGCAAGGCCACCGCCGTGGCGGCGGCCAGCACCGTAGCCGGGGTTGCTTTCAAACTAACGAAGGATAAAGACTTCAAGCAGATACCAGGATAACGGCGGGTGGGCGGGTAGTTGCAGCGAGGTATGGTTGGTGTCCGGCTCGCCGCCCGCAAACCCCATCCCCCTAGCCCCCTTCCCCGGTGGGGAAGGGGGAACTAGTCCTAGCTCTAGCTTCTAGTCTCATGTCTGTTCTAGAACCAAGGCTAAAGCTAGTTCCCTCTTCCCCATCGGGGAAGGGGGCTAGGGGGATGGGGTTTGCGGGCGGCGAGGGGGCGAATGGGCCGGTTCAGTGCGATTTCAACGCGAACTTAATCAGCTCTTCCACGCTCAAATCCCCGCCGTGCTTGGCCTGAATCTGGTCGAGCTGCTTCTCGGCGGCGGCCCGCGCGAAGCCCAGCATTACCAGGGCCTGCAACGCCTCCTGGCGCTGGGTATTGTGCTGGCGGGCCAGCGGCACGGTGTCCACGCCGGCTTTGGCCAGCAGCTCGTCCTTACGCAGCCGGTCGCGCAAATCCAGGATGACGCGCTGGGCCGTTTTTGGCCCCACGCCCTTGATGCTCTGAATGGCGCGCACGTCCTCGTTCACGATGGCCGCGCGCAAGTCGCCCACGCCCATGCTGCTCACCATGTTGATGCCCGTGCCAGGCCCGATGCCCGACACCGAAATCAGGTGCAGAAACAGCGCCTTCTCGTTCGGGTCGAGAAACCCGTAGAGCGTCTGCCCATCTTCCTTAACGTGCTGGTAGGTATACACCTTCACCTTGTCGTTCTCGCCCGGCAGTTTCGAGTAGGTGCCGAGCGAGATTTTAACTTCGTAGCCCACGCCGCCCGTATCGATGATGGCTTGCGTAGGGTCTTTATAAGCGAGTTTACCGTCGAGATAGGCTATCATGGGGTGGGCGCGGGTCTGGAAAGCGTGGTTGAGCTTGGCAACCCAAATCTACTTCGCGGCAGTTCAATGGGGGCGAGGGTGGCGAGGAGCAACAGGTCAGAAATCCACCCTACAACCCTTTCCCCCCCCGTTGCGCATCCACGACCGCAATGGCCGTCATATTGACAATCTCGCGCACACTGGCCCCGAGCTGTAAAATGTGAACGGGCTTGCGCATGCCCATCAGCACCGGCCCGATGACCTCGGAGGCGCCGATTTCCTGGAGCACTTTGTAGGCGATGTTGCCCGACTCGACGTTGGGGAAGATGAGCGTGTTTGCGCCCCGGGCGGCCAGGGGCGAGAAGGGGTAGTTTTCCTGGAGCAGCAGCGGGTTCAGGGCCACGTTGGCTTGCATCTCGCCGTCGATGAGCAGGTCCGGGAAGCGGAGCTGGGCCAGCTCGGTAGCGCGACGGGTTTTTTCGGGCAGCGCCCCTAGGTTCGAGCCGAAGTTGGAGTAGGAAATGACGGCGATGCGCGGCTCGGCATCGAAAAAGCGCACGGCCCGCGCCGCGTGGCCGATAATTTCCACCATCTCCTCGGCCGTGGGGTCGATGTTGACGGTCGTGTCGGCGAAAAAGTACGGCCCTTTCTTGTTCTGGATGATGTACATCGAGGCCACCCGCCGCACGCCCTCGGCCGGCCCGATGACTTGCAGGCTCGGAATCAGGCTCTTGCCGTAGTCCTTGGTGAGGCCCGTGATGCAGGCATCCGCGTCGCCGGTTTCGACCATCATGGCCGCGTAGTAGTTGCGCTCGCGCAGCAGCCGCCGGGCCTCGTGCAGGGTCACGCCCCGGCGCTGGCGCTTCTGAAAAAACAGCCCGGCGTAGTGCTCGCGCCGGGTTTCGTCCTGCAAAATGTCGATAATCTCGCAGCCGGTCAGGTCGAGGTTGTTGGCCTCGGCGATGGCTTCGAGCTTGGCGCGCTGGCCCAGCAGCACGGGCCGGGCGATGCCCTCGTCGCGCACGAGCTGGGCCGCCTTGAGAATCTTGTAGTTGTCGGCCTCGGGGAACACCACCCGCTTCGGGCCGGAGCGCGCGGCCTGGGTGATGCGGTTCATGAGCTTCTGGTTCACGCCCAGGCGCAGGCGCAGCTCGTCTTCGTAGGCGGCCCAGTCGAGGATGGGCAGCCGGGCCACGCCGCTCTCGACGGCCGCCCGCGCCACGGCCGGCGAAATAGTAGTTATCAGGCGCGGGTCGAGCGGCTTCGGAATCAGGTAGTTGCGGCCGAAAGCCAGCGTATTGTCGCCGTAGGCCTTGTTCACCATCTCGGGCACCGGCTC
>JANXNW010000288.1 GCA_025353905.1 Hymenobacter sp. | reverse complement strand
CGGTCCATGGTCGGGATGATGCTGTCGGTGAATTCGACGATGCTCACTTTCGTGCCGAGCCGGGCGTAAACGGACGCTAATTCCAGCCCAATCACCCCGCCGCCCACCACGACCATGCGCCCCGGCACCTCGCGAATATTCAGCGCCTCGGTGCTCGTGATGATACGCTGCTTGTCCTGCTCAATAAATGGCAGCACGGTCGGCTTCGAGCCGGTGGCGATGATGACGTGCTTCGTCTCAATGGTTTGCGCTTCGCCGCCGCCGGTAGGCTCGACGCGGATGTGGGTCGCGTCCACGAACGAGCCTACGCCCTGCACGACCGTAATCTTGTTTTTCTTCATCAAATAGCTGATGCCCTCCACGTTGGCATGCACCACCCCGGCCTTGCGGTCAATCATCTGGGGCATGTTCACGCGCAGGTTTTCCAGGTCGATGCCGTGCTCGCGGAACGTGGTGTGCGCGTTGTGGTAGTGCTCCGTAGAGTCGAGCAGGGCCTTGCTCGGAATGCAGCCCACGTTGAGGCAGGTACCGCCCAGGGTGGGGTATTTCTCGATGAGGGCGGTTTTCAACCCTAATTGCGCGCAGCGGATGGCCGCCACATAGCCGCCAGGGCCGGAGCCGATGACGGTAACGTCGTAAGAAGTCATAAAATCAGAAAGACAAATTCAATTAAACCCCCAGCAGCAAACGCGTCGGGTCTTCGAGCAATTCCTTGACCCGCACCAGAAATGAGACGCTTTCGCGCCCGTCGATAATGCGGTGGTCGTAGCTCAGGGCCAGGTACATCATGGGCCGAATCACGACCTGCCCGTTTTCGGCCACCGGCCGCTGAATGATGTTGTGCATGCCCAGAATAGCCGATTGCGGGGCGTTGATGATGGGCGTACTCAGCATCGAGCCGAAAATGCCGCCGTTGGTGATGGTGAACGTGCCACCCGTCATCTGCTCGATGGTCAGTTTGTTGTCGCGGGCCAGCCCGGCCAGGCGCACCACTTCCTTCTCAATGCCCTCGAACGAAAGCTGCTCGGCGTTGCGGATGACGGGCACAACCAGCCCTTTCGGGGCCGACACGGCAATGCTGATGTCGCAAAAATCCGAATACAAGATGCTGTCGCCGTCGAGGCTCGCGTTCACGGCCGGCCACTCCCGCAAAGCCACGCACACGGCCTTCGTGAAGAAAGACATGAAGCCCAGCCCTACGCCGTTTTTCTCCTTAAACTTGTCCTTGAACTTGGTGCGCAAGTCCATGATAGGATGCATGTTCACCTCGTTGAAGGTGGTGAGCATAGCCGTCTCGTTCTTCACCGACACCAGCCGGCGGGCCACCGTTTTCCGCAAGTTGCTCAGGCGCTCGCGGCGCTGATTCCGGTTCGGGCCGTTGGCCTCTGGCTGTTGGTTGTTGGCCGGAGCCGGCACGGCTGACGCTGCAACAGCCGCCGCCACTGGTGCGGGCGCTGCCGGAGCCGGCGTGGCGGGCCGGGCCTGCGCGCCGAGGGCGTCTTCTTTCGTGATGCGGCCGTCGCGGCCGGTGCCAGTCACGTCGGCGGGCGCGATGCCTTTCTCGTCCAGAATTTTGCCGGCGGCCGGCGAGGGCACCCCCGTGGCGTAAGTCGTCTGGTTGTTGGCGGTTGATGGCTGACTGTTGGCTGCTGGAGCCGCGACAGCAGGAGCCGCCGGCGCGGCAGCGGCCGGGGTCGCCGCACCACCGCTGCCCGCCTCGATGCGCGCAATAACGGCCCCAATGCCAATGGTTTCGCCCTCTGCCACCGCGTGGCGCAAAGTGCCGTCCGCTTCGGCCGGTAGCTCAAACGTGGCCTTGTCGGATTCCAATTCGGCAATCACCTCGTCGCGCCGCACTTGCGCGCCATCCGGCTTGAGCCACTTGGCCACAGTCACTTCGGTAATGGACTCGCCCACGGCCGGAATCTTCATTTCTAGCGTCGCACCGCTTGCTCCGCCGCCGCCGGCCGGGGCCGGGCTGCCCACCGGTGCGCCGGGCGTGTTGGCCTCGGCGGCGGGGCGGTCGGCGGGCTGGCCGCCGTAGCCGGCCTGGTCGCTCACGGTCGGGTTGTTTTCGCCCGCCGCGATGGGGTCGGCGGCGGCAGCTGGGACGGTTGAGGCCGCGCCAGTCGCCGCTGCCGGAGCCGCGCCGTTGCCGCTCAACTCGGCGATGACCGTGCCGATGCCGATGGTTTCGCCTTCGGCCACGCGAATATGCAAGGTGCCGTCGGCTTCGGCCGGTAGCTCAAACGTGGCTTTGTCGGATTCCAATTCAGCAATCACCTCGTCGCGCCGCACGGCCGCGCCATCGGCTTTGAGCCATTTGGCGATGGTGACTTCGGTGATGGATTCGCCGACGGCGGGGATTTTAATTTCGGTGGGCATGGGGAAGAGGCAGAGAAAAGCTTAAACTAAAAAGGCTTGGGCCAACGGGCGGAGCTTGGTGCGAAAACGCTCGGCCATTGCTGACAAGTCGGTTATCGAATACGGCGGCGCATTATCGAGCGTATAGCGCAGGCGTACCGCAAACACCGTCAGCACGATGGCCGCCGATACGTCATCAGCGTCAAAAGCTACGTGCGGGGCCAAGTCGGTGGCCAAACTTGCCAAATCATGAATGAAGGGAGCCGGTTGACCAGACACATGCAAGGCTGCCTTCAAGTACTTCTCGGTGGCTTGCTGAAGGTGAAACCCAATCCCCTCGTACAGATGGGGCGCATACTGCATTAGCGAGAGGGCGGCCTCCCAGTCACGGTCGGCTACGCGTAGCAGGGTATCCACTTGCGCTTGGGCGGGCGTTCTATTTGGCATCAGCATACAATAAACGTCCCTTCCGAACGGCCTCCGCCTCCACGGTGAATTCGCGGGCCACGGCCGACGACACCTCTTGGGGGGTGCGAATGAACAAATCCATCGGCGGCATCGGGCCGCCCCAAAGCAAATGACGCACTTTTAAGTCGCGGGCTATGGGCGGCTGCTCCGCGTTCTGTTTGATGATGAGCAAATCCAGGTCGCTATTTTCGTGGGGTGTTCCATAAGCATACGAGCCGAACAGAATAATCCGGTCCGGCTGGTAGCCCTCGACAATGCGCCGCACGACGGCTTGGATTTGCTCCTCACTTATCATGAACTGTTGATTGGCGCGAATTGGAAAAATGACGTGGGTGGGAGTTGACGGGTTACAGGGCTTGTTGGGCTATCGGCCGCAGGCGAGCGGCAAAATACTGCGCGATGCGGGCTGCGTCGTGCATCTCGGCCACCGTCACGCGCGAGCGGGGCGGGTAGCGGGTGCTGACGGCGTAGCTGGCAAGAGCGTCCGCGTCGTCGCGCTCGGTCGGGGTAAAGAGCGCGGTGGGTGCCAGGCGGTCGAGCAGGTCGGGCAAGTCGTGGGTTTTGGGGAAAAGCTGACCCAGGGACAGCAAAACAGCTTTGGCGTACTTCTCCACGGCTTGCTGAAACGCGAACGGAATCAGGTAGCCGTAGGCGGCCGGACTATCGCTCAGCATCCGCTGGGCGGCACCCAGGTCCAGGTCGGCCACTTCGAGCCACTCCTGTAAATAAAGCTTTTCCTGGGCGTTAAGCGGCATACAATAACTTACCTCTGGTCAGGGCCTGCGCTTCAATGGTAAACCGAACCTGGGCGGCGACGGCCACTTCAGCGGGAGTGCTGACCCAGACATCCAGCGGAACGCCGCTGCCGCGCACCAGCCGCCGCACGGCCATTGCCCGTTCCTGCCGGGTAGGGCCGAGGCCGCTTTTCACGACCAGTAAATCCAAATCCGAATCTTCCGTCGGCGTGCCGTAGGCATAAGAGCCGAACAGGATAATCCGGTCCGGCTGGTAGCCTTCGACGATGCGCCGCACGACGGCTTGGATTTGCTCCTCACTTATCATAGACCGCAGATTAAAGCAGATTGAACGGATTTCGCGGATACGCCCGCTACGCGGGCTGACTGTGCGTTGACGGGTTACTCTTGCTTTTTGGCTACTTCGGCCGTGGCCTTGATTTGCTCGTCGGCGACGGCTTCTTTGGGTTTGTCGAAGGCGCGGGCTACCAGGTCTTTTTGCTCCTTGACGTGGATTTTGTTATAGCCCGTGGCGGGCGAGGCGGAGGGCTTGCGCGAGACGACTTCCTCCAGCTCGCGGCGCATGAAGCGTAGCAGGTAGTTCCAGTAGCCCATGTTTTCCGGCTCTTCCTGTACCCAGATGAGCTTGGCCTTCGGATACTTTTTCAGCTCCGCGTCGAGCTGCTTTTTCGGGAAGGGATGGAGCTGCTCCAGCCGAATCAAGGCCACGTCCTTGCGGCCCGACTGCTGCTGCTCGTCGAGTAAGTCGTAGTACACCTTGCCCGAGCAGAGCAGCACCCGCTTCACCTTTTTGGCTTCCACGAATGCATCGCCCAGCACTTCCTGAAAGCGGCCTTGCGTAAAATCTTCGAGCGGCGACACGCAGAGCGGGTTGCGCAGCATACTCTTGGGCGACATCACGACCAGCGGCTTGCGAAACTGCCAGGTGAGCTGCCGGCGCAGGGCGTGGAAGAAGTTGGCCGGCGTGGTGAGGTTGGTTACCACGATGTTGTTTTCGGCGGCGAGCTGCAAAAACCGCTCGGGGCGGGCGTTGGAGTGCTCCGGCCCCTGGCCCTCGTAGCCGTGGGGCAGCAGCATCACCAGGCCGTTCATGCGCTGCCACTTGCTCTCAGACGACACCACGAACTGGTCAATCATGGTTTGCGCGCCGTTGGCGAAGTCGCCGAATTGGGCCTCCCACACCACCAGGGCCGTGGGGTTAGCCATCGCGTAGCCAAACTCGAAGCCGAGCACGGCGTACTCGCTCAGCAGCGAATTGAAAATGCGCAGGCTCTCATGCGCACCGCTCATGTGGTCGAGCGAGTTGTAGGGCGCGCTCGTTTCGGCATCGTGCAGCACGGCGTGGCGGTGCGAAAACGTGCCGCGCTGGCAGTCCTGCCCGCTCACCCGCACGACGTGGTTTTCGGCCAGCAGCGAGCCGTAAGCGAGCAGCTCGCCAGCCGCCCAGTTTAGCGTCCGCATCTCGAAGAACATTTTGCGCCGCTCGCGCAACAAGTTGTCAATCTGTTTGATGGGTCGGAAATTCTCCGGGATGGTCGTCAGCGCCTGCGCCACGCGGTCGATGATGTCGGTCGAAATGCTCGTCTCCGGCGACTGCTCAAAGTCCTCGTTCGTGGAGCGACGCAGCGTGCGCCACTCGTTTTCCAGCGCCTGGTATTTGTAGGGCAGCGGCTGCTGCTTCACCTGGTCGAGCCGGGCTTGCAGCAGGTCCCGAAACTCGCGGTCCATGTGGTCGGCGAGCTGGGCATCGACATCCCCGCGCGCCACGAGGCGCTGGTTGTAGACCTCGCGCGGGTTCGGGTGCTTTGAGATGACGTTGTAGAGCGTGGGCTGGGTAAATTTCGGCTCGTCCGACTCGTTGTGGCCGTGCCGACGGTAGCAGACCATGTCCACGAACACGTCGGCGTGGAACTGCTGGCGGTACTCGGTGGCCAAGCGCACGGCAAACACCACCGCCTCCGGGTCGTCGCCGTTCACGTGGATGACCGGCGCGTCGATAATCTTCGCCAAATCAGTGGAATAGATGCTGGAGCGCGCATCCTCGAAGTCGGTCGTGAAGCCGACCTGGTTGTTAATCACGAAGTGAATCGTGCCGCCCGTTTTGTAGCCGTCGAGCTGCGACATCTGGGTCAGCTCGTAGCCGATGCCCTGCCCGGCCAGCGCCGCGTCGCCGTGAATCAGGATGGGCAGCACCTGGTGGTAGTCGCCCTCGTACTGGTGCTCGATTTTGGCCCGCACGAAGCCGCCCACCACCGGGTTCACGGCCTCCAGGTGCGAAGGGTTGGGCGCGAGCTTGAGGTTCACCTTGTGGCCGTCGGCCGTCTCGACTTCTGACGAGTAGCCCATGTGGTACTTCACGTCGCCGTCGCCGAAGGTCAAATCGGGCGTGGCCGTGCCCTCGAACTCGCTGAAAATCTGCTCGTAAGTCTTGCCCATGATGTTGGCCAGCACGTTGAGCCGCCCGCGGTGGGCCATACCGATGAGCACTTCCTTCACCCCCAGCTCGGCCCCGCGGTTGATGATGGCATCGAGCGCGGGGATGGTCGTCTCGCCGCCTTCCAGACTAAACCGCTTCTGCCCCAGAAACTTGGTATGCAGAAAGTTCTCGAACACGACGGCCTCGTTGAGCTTCTTGAGAATGCGCTTTTTGTACTCGACATCAGGGTTGAAGGCCAGCGCGTCGTGCTCCACTTTCTGCTGAAACCATTCCAGAATCTGCGGGTCGCGGATGTACTGATACTCGAAGCCCACGGTGCCGGTGTAGATGCTGGTGAGCGCCGCCACAATGTCGCGCAGCGTCGCGTCCGGCCCCAGCCCGAGCAGCTCGCCCTGCCGGAATTTCGTGTCCAGGTCACTGTCGCTCAGGCCAAAATCCTCCAGGCTCAGGCGGGCCTGGCGGTCCTTGCGCTCGCGCACGGGGTTGGTCTTGGCCCGCAAGTGGCCCCGGCTCCGAAAGGCGTGGATGAGGTTGCGCACGCCCGTTTCGCGGTCCAGGGCCGGCGCTTCGGAAGTCAGGCCGGGCGCGTTGTTGGTCGAGGCGTCGGTGTTGAGTACGCCGTAGTCGTCGGCTTGCGGTGCGGTGGGCGCGGCAGTTTTGGAGATGCCGTTGCCGTTCCCGTTACCATTGCTGATGGCCGCCGGCCGCGGAGCCGTCCCATTCGCCGCCGGCTTCTTATCGCCGCCCGGCAACACGTCCATGCCTTCCGGGAACTGCTGCGAGAAGTCAAAACCCTCGAAGAACTTGCGCCAGCCGTAATCTACGGACTCGGGGTTGTGGCGGTAGGCTTCGTAGAGCGTCTCAATGGCCGCCGCGTCGGCGTTGGCGATATAGCTGTAGGTATCCATGAGGTGGGCGGGGAAACTGGACGGGCTAGGATTGACGGCGCAAAGCTAAAGCGACTGACTGCGAATTGAAAACTTATATGCGGTTTCACAAATCTAACTAATAGTCAGCAGTAAAGGGACCGCGTATTTAGCTGGCGCGTGGATTTCGTCAGCAAGCTATCCAAAAAAAGCGGGTTTGGCCCGTCCGGCCAAACCCGCTTCTATCGCCCAGCGTCGGGCTTATCGCTTGAGCGCCATCCGGTAAATTGTGAACGGCTCGCGCGGCTGGCCCACGCCTTTATTCCAATAGGGCACCTTGTGAATGCCCGACGTGGCGAAGTAGATGTGCTGCCCGTCGGGGTCCCAGGCGAAAGTGTCGGGCCATTCGAGCCGGGCTTCTTTCACCACCGTCTCCATTTTGCCGGCTGGCGTGCGCCGCAGAATTTCGCCATTCTCGAAACCCGTCAGGTAGAGGTTATTCTGGCTGTCCAGCTCCATGCCGTCCGAAGCCGGGGCCTCGCCCAGATTCTCAATCTGGGTGGCGAGCTGCGCGTCGGTCAGGGCCGCATCACGCAGAGCGGCCGTCTTGATGCGAAACAGCTGATGCCCGCTCAGAGCGCGGTAGTAGAGGTATTGATTATCAGTACTCAGCGCGATGCCATCGACGTTGAACTTGGCCGGCTTGCCCAGCGGGTCGAATAAGGCGTGGCCCTGCGCTTTGGTGACGAAACCCTTGACCATCAGCATCGACGGATGCTTGCTGAGCAGGCGCCGCGGTTTGCCGGTCTTCAAATCAACGACTACCAACGCCCCCACGCCCGACTCGGTGAGGTAGGCGTAATTGTGCTCCAAGTCGATGCGGACATCGTTGAGGTACGAGTTGAGCGGGGCGACGTCGAGTGGGAAGGAGATATTCTGCAAAACAGCCCCGGTCTTGGGGTCGGTTTTGACCAGCTTCGGCCCACCGGGCACGATGAATTTGAGGCCCGGCGCGGCGGGGTCGAGTACCCAAAGGCTGCCTTGCGCGTCGGCAAACACGCTCTGCGGGCAAATCCAGTGCTTTTGCGGCTCGTTACGCACCGAGTCGTTCCAGGTGCACCAGCTCGCGTTGGGGTAGGGCGTGAGCGTGCTGTTCGGCCCAACGACCCCCACCGGCACGGGCGGATTGTAGTCCCAGCGCGGAAACACAGCGAAGATTTTGCCACCCGGCACCACGGCTATACCCACCATTTGCGGGTCCGGGAATTGGGCAATGACTTCGAGCGGCGAGCCGGCGGGCGCGGCGGCCGGCACATGAGCTGCCGGTGAGTTGGCCGGGATGGTGCCGGCGGGCCGGTCAGCAGCGGGAGTTGAAGGCGACGAGCAGCCAGCGAGGCTCGCGGCGGCCAGCAGGCTCAGGGCCAGCGGGTAAGGTGGCAGTAAGCGGATAAATGCCATGTGGAAAAGGAGTAGTTTCCACGGCTTTACGCAAAGTCTTCGCGCGCGTTCAAGCGCGGTGACTGAGCAGTTGCATATGGCTCAGGCCGCTTGCTTCAATAGAGGCTTGATTTCCAGCGGCCGGCTAAGCTGCGGGGCGGGCATGAGCTGAATCGCGGGAGGCCCGCAACCGGGAATGGCGAGAGAGGCCCCGTTCGTGAGCAGGCTCGAAACGACGGCGCGGGCGGCGGAAGCGGTGGTGAACATAGCGAGAAGGGGATAGAAAATGAAAAATTCGTCCTTGCCCTACGTGCCACGCGAGCCGAAGGTTTCGTTTAGTCCGTACATAATTCGGCCAGCCGCCGGGCAGCTTCATCAGCGGTCGATGGCCCGCCGGCCGCGTCGTAAAGCAGACTTAGCGGCTGTAGGGGGTCGGCCAGAATGTGCGCTTCAGTCAGGCCCCAGCGCGCCCACAAGGTGCTGAGCGTGTGAGCGTAGGCCAGGTTTTCCCAGGGGTTGAAAACGGCCGACGTCACGTCGTCGAGCAGCGCGTCGAACACCAGCTCCGCGTCGGGCGGGTCGGCGGGGGTAGGGCGGCGCGGGTAGATGTCGGGCACCACGGCCAGCAAATACGCGCCGTAGTAGGCGCGGGCCTTGAACTCAGCTACCTGCGCCGGATGCAGCGGCCGCCGCGCGTCCTGGTAAATCTGCCGCATGGCCTGCCCGATAAGCCCGAGGTCAATGAGCGTAGCAACGAGCACGACATTACCCAGCTTCAGGCTGAAAACCAGCGTGTTCAAATCGTCGTCGTACTCAAACGCGGGGGCTTCATAGGCCGGGTCCGTTTCGAGCACGAACACTGAGCCGGGCACGAAATCAGCGTAGTCGGTGGGGACCCGCAGCCCTTGCAGCAGCTGAAAAAACGCCCGGAACCGCTGCACGAGATGCGCGTTTTCGGCCAGCGGATACTCAGGCTTTATGAGCGGCGCCTGCTGTTGCAGCAGCTCGGCCACGAACATGCCATAAAACATGCGTCCCAGCCACTGCCAGAGCCGGGCCGGCGGCACGGCCCGCCAGCCGGCCGTTCCGCCCGCAGCTGCCGTCTGCATCTGCGCGTCGAGCGCGGCCAGGCGCGGCCACAGTGCCGGAGCCAGCGGCAGCCGCAATGCGCCTAGCGTGGTTTGGCTCTGGTCAAGCAGCCGCAAAGGTCGCTCGCTGAGGTCGTAAGTCGTTTGCAGCCAGTCTGGGAAGACCGGAATGGTATCGGCCGCCCCAACCGGCTCGCCGCTCAAAAAGCAGTAGCCGGGGCCGAAGCGCATCCCCTGAAAAGGGTCGTAAAGAGCAATCATAGTAGTGACGAGTGACGAGTGAAACGCGACCAATAGTTGATTCGGCTTGCAATGACGAGCAGAATCAATCACCAGTCACTTGTCGCTGCTCACTAGTCGCTAACGCGAGAGCTTGTTGCCGGCTTTAATCAGCAGCTGGCTCAGCTCGTGCAACGGGGCCGCGTAGCCGTCGGCTGCTTCATCGGCGACTTTGGCGGTTTCGGCCCCGAGGCTGGCCAGGATTTCGGCGATTTCGTGGCCCTGGGCATCGGGGGCGCTGAGGCGCTCGGCGAGCAGCTTCACTTCCTGCCGGATTTTGGCCAGGCCGGGGCGGTCGCTGGCTTCAAGCACCACTTCCCAGCGCTCCAGCTCGTGGCGGCCGGCGGCGCTGTCGCCCTTGGCCGGGTTGCGGCTGAGCAGCGTAAGCGTGTCCGTGAGCAGGGCCGAGTTCTGCTCGTCGCTGACGTGCAGTGGGATAGCTGGTGTGGGTGGCGTATGCGGGGTGGAGGCGGTGGAATCCATGCTTTCTTGTTTTTTGTTGGTGGTTTTTTGTTTGTTGTTGATGGCTAACTGGGTGGTGATGGACGCTAGCCAAAAGCCAACGAATCGAAAACCACAAACTAAAAATGTAGCTGGCTATACTTGAGCTAAGCGGGAAAAGTTGGCCGTGCGGGGCGGGCCACCCAGCATAGGCGTCGGCGGGCGTCGGCGGGCGTCGGCGGGCGTACTTTGCCGGCGTGTTGTTTCGCCGCCGCGCTTCGCCTGCTTCCGCCGCCTCGGCGGCGTCCGACCAGGACCTCCTGGCCCGCTACCGCCAGCACGGCGACGTAGCCGAGCTGGGGGTGCTTTACGAGCGGCACTTGCCGGACGTATTCGCCGTGTGCCGCCGCTACCTGGCCCCGCCCGACGAAGACGCGCAGGATGCCACGATGCAGCTTTTTGAGCAGTTGGTGGAGAAGCTGCGCGTCCACGCGCCCGACAATCTGGGGGCCTGGCTCTACGTTACGGCCCGCAACTACTGCCTGATGCAACTGCGCGCCCGCCAGCGCGGTACGCTCAGCGGCGGCCCGCTGCTGCTGCTGCCCGACGCCGTAGATGTGGAAAACGCGGCAGCCCGGCATCTGCCCGATGCCGCCGCCGAGGCCGACGAAAGCCTGCGGCACGAGGCCACGCTGCAAGCTCTGGAGCAGGCCCTGGCTGAGCTGCCCACCGAGCAGCGCCGCTGCTTGGAGCTGTTTTACCTCGAAGAAAAATCGTATCAGCAAATCAGTGACTTGGTCGGCCTGCCCGTGAATCTGGTCAAGAGCCACCTGCAAAACGGCCGTCGGATGCTGAAGCGTAATCTGTCCGTCAAGGAGAATGAGCGGGACGAGTGAGGGAGCGTTGAGCAAACCCACAACCCTTAACTCTTAACTCTTAACTCTTAACTCAAAAAATGCTGCCTAACCTACTGAACGCCACTGCTTCGTCTGGCCCGCACTTGCCGGTGGCGCTGCTGCGTCAGTACGCGGCGGGCAGCCTGGCCCCGGCGGCGCAGCACCGGGTGGAGGCCCACACGCTGGCCTGTACGCGCTGCGCCGACGTGCTGGCCGGCCTGCTCCAAACGCCGCCCGCCACCACCGACCAGGCCCTGGCTCAGCTCCAGCGGCGCTTGCGCCAACGTACCCAGCCCGTCGGCCCCGACCGCCTGGGCTGGGCCGCGCGCCGCACCCACCGCTGGCTGGCCCCGCAATTGGCCGTCGCTGCCGTGCTGCTGCTGAGCCTGGTGGCGGGCGGCTGGTGGGCCTGGCAACAGCGTCACCGCTCGGCGAGCAGCCCGGAAGTGGCAGCTACGACAACCGCGGCCCCGCCCGTCGCGCGGGCCGCCGCGCCGCTGGTCCAGGCAACCCCGTCGGCAGCTGCGGACGCGCAAACTGAGGGTGCCCCGGCGGCCGCTGGCGCGCTAGCTAAGCTTCAAACCAAGCTCCAACCCAATCTGGCTAGGTCGGGTGGGCAGCCGGCGCGGCCGCGTACGGTTAGTCCTGGGCTGGCCGGCGCGCCGGCCGCGCCCGTGGTGGCTGCCGCGTCGTCGGCTGCCCCACCGACGGCGCGCGTGGGCCGAGGCTTGGTCAGGGCCGACTCGGTAACCGTTGCGGCCGCGCCCGCTGCTGAGGCGGCGGCAGACGCGGCCAGGGCTAAAGCAGTTGCCGGACGATTATCGGAGGTAATAGTCAGCGAGCCGACGCGGGCGGCGCGGCCGCGCGCCAACATGCCGGAGCCGCCGCCGCTGCGGGCCGCGCCGGTGGGAGGGCCGGCCGCGCTGCGGGAGTATTTGCGCGAGCAGGCCGCTGATTTCGTGCCCGAGCCGGCGGCGGGCGGTCCGCTCAGCGGCACGGTGCTGGTGCGGCTGCGCATCGGGGCCGACGGCAAAATCGAGCAGGTCGAAGCCGTGCGCAAGCTCCGGCCCGACTACGACGCCGAAGCCATCCGGCTGCTGCAAGAAGGCCCCGCCTGGGTGCCTGGTACCGGCCAGGGCCGCCGCGTGGCGCAGTCGGTAGAGGTGGGCGTGAGCTTCTGAGGTTCGACGGCCGTTGCCGGGTACTCCCGTTTAAGCGCGTACTTCAGCCGAATACCACGCAAAAATGAGCCGGGCGGGTAGCTTTTCGCTACGCACCCGGCTCATCTGTCAACCGAAGAACCGCGTTAGGCGCTCATCTTGACGCGCACGGCCGTCGGGCCTTTCATGCCCGGCTCGACTTCGAAGGTGACTTTGTTGCCTTCGAGCAGCGTGAGGCCGCCCAGGGCGTTGGCGTGCACAAAAATGCTTTCCTGGCTGCCCTGGTCGCGGATGAAGCCGTAGCCTTTGGAGGCGTTGAAAAACGTGACCGTGCCGGTGCGCACCACATCTTCGGCGGGGCGGTCTTCTTGCTTGGGCACGCCCACCTGAATGTCCTCGACGTTGATTTCCTTGCGCTTGCGCGTGGGGTCGGGCGGCGTATTGGTGATGTTGCCGTTCTCGTCCACGTAAGCCAGCATGTCTTCCAGCTTCTGGCCCGACTTGGCATTGGCTTGGCGCTCATCGCGGCGCTCGGATTTCTCCTGCTGCTTTTTTTGCCGCTTTTTCTCGTTTTCTTTCTTGCTGAAGCTTTCCTGCGCTCTGGCCATAGGGATTGATGTTTCTTATTGCTGGTTTCTAGTTTCTCGTTTCTGGTTGATTGTTTTCTGATTGATTGCGAACAAGAAACCAGAAACACACCCTCGAGTGAATGGCTCAAATTTACCCCTTAAATCGGGAAAAAGCTAACGACCTCGCGGCAACTGCCGGGCGGCAGCCCGTCGGGGCCGTCGAGGCTCAGGCGCACCGGCCCCACCCGCACCCGCACGAGGCGCAGCGTGGGCAGGCCCACGGCGGCCGTCATCTGGCGCACCTGCCGGTATTTGCCCTCGGTGAGCGTGAGGGCCAACCAACTGGTGGGGCCGTGGCGGTCGGCCCGAATAGCGCGGGCGCGGGGCCACAGGGCCGGGGCCGGGCTCAGGGCCTCGGCGCGGGCGGGCCGGGTGAAGTACGCTTGCCCGTCGCGGTTGATGCCTACCCCGGCTCGCAACTGCGCGAGCGCTTCGGCCGTGAGCAGGCCGTCGAGCTGAGCGTAGTATTCCTTCTCCACCCCGGGGCTGCGCAGCTGCTCGCTCAGGCGGCCGTCGGTGGTGAGCAGCAGCAGGCCCTCGCTGGCCTCATCGAGGCGGCCGATGGCCATCGTACCGGGCGGAAAGTCGTGCAGCTCCCCCAAAAACCGCTTGTTACGCTCCTTCACGGCCTCGCTCCGAAACTGGCTCAGGTAGCCGTAGGGCTTGTTGAGAATGAAATGACGGTGCGCGGCGGGCGGGGCTTGTGGAAGCATCGCGCAAAGTAAAACGGAGGCGAACTCCGTTTACGCCCGCTCAACTCAGCCTGCTCTGACGCGGCCAACCGCTTAGGCGGCGACCAGCTGCGGTGCACGGGCCGGATACAGCGCTTCGTGGCGCAGGGCCAGCGTCACCAAGGCGTGAGCTATTACCTCGTGGGCGGCCCGGTTGAGGTGCACCTCGTCGGCGAACAGCTGTCGGACGGGCCGCAACAGGCGGTGCATGTCGAGCCATTGCAGGTTGGGTTGGGCGGCCAGGCGGCGGCGCAGCAGGTGGCCGCCCAGCCACCGCAGCGGGTTAACGGCGGGGTTGAGGCTGGGAAACGGGGTTAGGCACAAAAAAACGGTGTCGGGGTTCTGCGCGATGCAGGCGTTGAGGGCCGCGAAGCTGCGCCGATGCTGCCGGCCCAGCGCCCAGAGCAACAGCAGCGAGCCGGCCATTCCCACCGTGTGCAGGCCGCGGCGCAACGCGGGCCGCCAATTCTGGGGCCCGCCCGCCGTGGTCGCCCGTCCTTCCGCCGCTTGATTAACCTGCTGGTCGGCGGCTTGGTCGGCGGCTTGGTCGGCGGCCTGGTCGGCGGCCTGGTCGGCGGCCTGGTCGGTTTTATTGGCGCTCGCCGACAGCTTGGAGGGCGCGGTACCAGCGAACCGCCGCAGCAAGAGCCGGACACTGTCGGCAAAAGCGCTCGCCGACAGCTTGGAGAGCGTGGTATTATCGAACTGCTGCAGCAAGAGCTCGAAGCTGTCGGTAAATTCGAAGTTGCCGAGCTGCAGCAGCACGTGCGACGGGCGCTGCTCGGCGACGTGGAACAGATGCGCGGGCAAGTCGACGAACTTGATACAGGCCACCGAATGGCCCGGCTCGCCCGCCAATAAATCTCCGAAAAGCTGGGGGAAAGCATACTCTTCGCCCACAGCGTAACCCGCGACGTGGCAGCCCCCGAGGGCCAGGACCTTAATAGTTTTCATAGCAGCGTAGGGTAGCGGTCGGGTTGCCCCGTCGCCGCTCAGAGGGTCAAAGTCACCATAGGTTTACGCTGAATGGTTTTGAAAAACATAAAATGTATGTAATACCCTGACTATCTTAACTATTTTTTTGATTTACCGCTCACCTGAGCCGCGCTTGTTGTCGCCCGGACCCGTTGCGCAAGCCCCCGACGGCCCTGCCCTGATGCGGCCGCGTGGGCAAAGCCTGGTCGGCGCGGCGCGGCCAGATGCGGCCGCGCGTAATATCTTGCAGGGTATCTAGCTGACTCGCCGGCGTACCCGGCCACCGCCGGCCTACGATTGCTAACCCCACCCTCATGGAAGCCCTGACTTACGCCGCCCCTGCCCCGGCCGCCGCGCCTGCCCCGGCCGCCGCGCCCGCCGACTTCACCGCCAACCGCTTCGCGGCCGAGTTCGCGGCCTTGCGCGCCCAGGCCCCCGCGCTGCGGGCCGAGAACGTGGCCGCCCGCCGCGCCCGCCTGGCCCGGCTCCAGGACTGGCTGCTAACGCACCGCACCGACATTCAAGCGGCACTTTACCAGGATTTTAAGAAGCCGACGGCCGAAACCGACTTGTCGGAGATTTATTCTTCGCTGAGCGAAATCAAGCACACCAGCCGGCACCTGGCCCGCTGGATGGCCCCGCGCCGGGTGAGCACGCCGCTGGCGCTGGCCGGCTCGCGGGGCTGGGTGCAGACCGAGCCGCAGGGCGTGGTGCTCATCATCGCGCCCTGGAACTACCCGTTTTTCCTGGCCGTGGACCCGCTCATCTCGGCCATCGCGGCCGGCAACGCGGTCATCATCAAGCCCGCCGAGCAGACGCCCGCCACCTCGGCCCTGCTGCGGCGCATGGTGAGCGAGCTGTACCGGCCGGCGGAAGTGCTCGTGCTGGAGGGCGGCAAGGACGTGGCCACCGAGCTGCTGCGCCTGCCCTGGGACCATATTTTCTTCACCGGCTCGCCCCAGATTGGCAAGCTCGTGATGCGGGCCGCCGCCGAGCACCTGAGCGGCCTCACGCTGGAGCTGGGCGGCAAAAGCCCGGCCATCGTGGACGCGACGGCCAACCTGCGCGATGCCGCCGAGAAAATCGTGTGGGGTAAGTTTCTCAACGCCGGCCAGACCTGCGTGGCCCCCGACTACGTGCTGGTGCAGGAAGGCGCGCGCGACGAGCTGCTGGCGGAGATGAAGACGGCCATCACCAAATTCTACAACCCCGATGGGGCGGGCATCGCGCAGTCGGCCTCGCTGGCGCGCATCGTGAACGGCCACCACTTTGCCCGCGTGGCGGCCCTGCTCGACGATGCGCAGGCCCGCGGCGCCACCGTATCCGCCGGTGGCGCGCGCGACGCGAGCCAGTGCTACATCGAGCCGACCATCCTCACCGACGTGCCCGAGGGTGCGGCCGTGCTCGAGGAAGAGATTTTCGGGCCGTTGCTGCCCGTGCTCACCTTTCGGGAGCTGCCCGAGACGGCCGCCTACGTCAATGCCCGCCTCAAGCCGCTGGCCCAGTACGTGTTCTCGACCAGCGCCCAGAACCGGCGGTATCTGCTCGACACGATTTCGGCGGGTGGCGCGGCGGTCAATGACACCATCATTCAGCTCAGTAACCCCGACCTGCCCTTCGGCGGCTCCGGCAACTCGGGCCTGGGCAAGGCCCACGGCCACGCGGGCTTTCTGGCTTTCAGCAACCAGAAATCGGTGCTGCGCCAGCGCATCGGCTTGACCGGCATCAAGGTTTTTTACCCACCCTATTCGCCCAAAGTGAGCCGGCTCATCGGCTGGCTGATGAAGTATTTGTAGGCGCGGGGGCCGGTCGGGTTGCCGGGCAGCTAGGGCCGGGCAGCGGTGTCCGACTTTTTCAAAAAAGCAATCAGCCCGCTCATGTACACCTGCTGGTCGTCGTACATACTCATGTGGCTGCCCTGGGGGCAGATGAGGGCGGTGCCCTGCTTCACCTGGGTGGCAATCCAGCGCATGTGCTCGGGGTCCATCGTGTCGTGTTGGCCACCGATGCTGAGCACCGGGATGGTGAGTTTGGGCAAGTCTTTGGTGCGGTCCCAGGTGGTGAGCTTACCCGAAATGCCAAATTCGCTCGGGCCTTGCATCGTCACGTAGAGCGACTGGTTAATCTGGCTCATGGCGCGCGTCACCGGCTCGGGGTTGGGCACGAGGCGGCACAGGTGCTGGGCGTAAAAGTTGGGTTCGAGCAGGCCCATGTAGCGCGGGTTGGCGAAATCCTTCTTGGCCTCGATTTGGCGGATTTCGGCCAGCACCTCGGGCTTCATCTGCTTGGCCAGCACGTCCTGGGCGTATTTGCCGTAGGCGGGGCAGCTCATCATCATGTTCGAAATAATAAGGCCCTTCATATTCTGCTGATATTTCAGGGCGTATTCGGCCGCCAGGATGCCACCCCACGAGTGGCCCAGCAGGTAGAAGTTGTCCTTGTTCAAGCCGAGCGCCTGGCGCACCTGCTCGACCTCCTCCACGTAGCGCGGCAGGCTCCACATGCTCGTGTCGCGCGGGTTGTCGGAGTGGCCGCAGCCGAGCTGGTCGTAGTAAATAAACTCGATGCCTTCCTGGGGCAAAAAGCTCTCCAGGCACTCGAAATATTCGTGCGTGGCCCCCGGCCCGCCGTTGAGCAGCAGCACCTTGATGCGCGGATTGTTGCCGAAGCGCTTGGTCCAGACGTTGAATTTGCCTTTGGGCGTAGTTATCGGAATAACCTGTACGCCCCCGGTTTTCACCGCGCCGGTTTCGGCGGCGGGGAAGTAGGCAGCGGCCGTGGTGGCGGCGGGCGGGGCGGGCTGGCAGGCGGCCAGGGCGAGCAGCAGGAGGCAGGAGAGAAGTTTCATGGGGGCGCAAGCTAACGGTTTTTTCACCGCAAAGGCCGCATAAGAGCGACGAGCTTGTGCACAGACCCCCAAACTGCTCAAGGACGCACGCAACCCTACTTTCTGGCTACGTCAGCAGCTGTAAAATCTCGCGCCGGTAAGCTTGCATCGCTTTACTTGATTTATGCAGCTTGATGGCTCGCTCGATGCTGGCCAGCGCTTCTGGGTAGCGGCCGAGGGCTACCAGCACTTCGGCCCTGGTGTGGTGCGCCAGGGCGCAGGTGGGTCGGTCGGCCAACAGCTTGTCCAGCTCCCGCAGGGCCGTTTCGGGCTGCCCGAGCCGGTAGTAGTAGTAAGCGTGGTTGTTGTGGACCACATCGCGGTCAACTAAAACCAGTACGCCCTCCGGCCTGGCCAGGGCAAACGCCTTGTCCAGAGTGCCGATGGCGGCCGCGAACTGCTCCTGCTCGCTCTGCTGCTTGGCCAACCTCAGCAAGGCGTTGAACTCATCGAGGTAGGCCAGCTCCCGCTGTTTTTTGTGCGACGCCTCGGTGTCAGCGACTTGCTGACGCTGGGCGGCCAAGGCCTCATCCAGCGCGCCCCAGCCTTCCTCATCGGTCCATTCTTCCAGGTCCCACAGGTTGTCCCAGTCGGGTTTCGACTTGAAGAAACCCTCCTCCGTTTCGTAGGCCCCGTACTCACCGCCGATTTCCTCCTTTACGTTGCTGGCAAAAAGCCTCACCCGCTCGCCCGGCCGCAGTAATTTGCCCGTCAGCGCTTCGGCTTCGAAGCCGGCCCAGTCGATAAGCGCCGTCCAGGCCAGCGGACCCGCGGCGGTCAATTCTTCGAGGCATTCTTCAAAGTCAAAGTCTTCGGGCTTGGCCAGCCGAGCCGGCGAGTTTTCGACCTGGAAAGCCGTCAGCTCGCTCCAGGCCAGGCAGGGAAACGGCTCGTAGCCCTGGATTTTAACGCTGATGAAGGGCCGCAGGTCCAGGCGCTGCGTGCGAACGCCCGCCTGGTAAGTTTGCAGCACGAAATCGGTGCCGTATTCCACCAGCAGCTCCAGGCCGGCCTCCGGGTCTTGGCCGTAGCCCGACCCGAAGTACGTCGTGAGGACCTGCCGCACCCGCTTCCAATCGGTGAGCACAAACCGGTAGCTCATGCGCGCGCCACCAGGCCCGACGAATATTTCCAGGGTGTAAAAGCTGCGCTTCAACTCTCGGACGGGTGATTTCATGGTGCTGGGATAAGGTGATTATCGCGCTAAACGAAGCCAGGACTAAGCCCGGCTTGCGGACCAAATACAGATTGGCAGCGGCGCAGATAAGCACCGCGCGCAACCGGACACGAAAATACCTCCGGCTGAAAGCGCGCTGCGTTTCGGCCGGAGGCATTCCTGTTGTTCAAGCCTTCGGGCCTTAGCCGCTGTAGCCGCCGCCGCTCTCCGGCTCGGTGGCGCTGCCGCCGGGTTTGGTGGGCACCACGGGCAGGTGCGGGTCGGTTTCGACGTGGACCTGGCTGTAGTCGGGGGTGCCGTCGCCCTGGGTGGGCACGGGGGTTTCGGGGGTGGGTTCCATGCGGTGAGCTGGTGAAATAATGAGCTGGTGAGTGGCATACGAGCGCGGGGCGGCCGCGGCTGCTTTCGGCTGCTTTCGCCACGCCCTTACTTTTGCCAACCAACTCACCATCCCACCATTTCACCAACTCACCGCATGGA
>JANXNW010000274.1 GCA_025353905.1 Hymenobacter sp. | reverse complement strand
CCCTTCACGTCGGCCATGCGGTAGTAGAAATTCTTCTGCCCCGCGAAAATCTTGCGCAACGGGTACGCAATGCTGTCGGCCTCCAGCGCCCCGGTCGCCACCTGATAGAGCAGCGGCTGGAAATTATGATAATTATTGCGGTCAATCATGACCACCTGCACGGGGGCTTTAGCCAGCGCCTGCGCCAGGCGCAAGCCGCCAAAGCCGCCCCCCACAATGACCACCCGCGGGTGAGCCGAAACCGGCAAATTCGTATCCATAGTCTAACGGTATAATCGGCAAAAAGCTGCCCGCTTGCTGTACCGTCAAACCCCGAATTGGGTTGTAAAGTGCGCCCGTTCCGGCGGCTTAATCGTCGGTATCTTTTCGCTTAAACTCGCCGTTCTTGACTTGCTTGATGAGCTGCAGCCAGCTGAAAGGGTTCAGCAACGGGTTGTTGCTCTGCGGGTTGGGCGCGATGCCCATGCGGCGGTCCAGGTTCAGCTGCTGCTGCTGCATGGTCTGGCGGTAGTTGGCCATCGGCCCGGCCGGCATGGCGTTGAAAATCTTCCGCATCAGGTCCGCGTTCAGGTTGTCAGCCGCCGCCGAGCCGCGCTCGGTGGGCAGGCGCAAAGCCAGAAAGGCTTGCTTAAACGCCCGCTCCGTCGAATACGGAAACACCCGCACCTCGGGCAGCACCGTCGCGTCTTCCTTCAGCGAGATGATGACCGAAAAGCTTTGGCGCTGAAAATCAGCCGGAATGAGAATAGTCTGATTGCGGTAGCCGAGCGAGCGGATGACCACGCTGTCGCCGGCCAGCACCGGCATCGAGAAGAATCCGTAGGCGTTGGTCGTCGTGCCCCGGCCCGCGCGCGGCACGTAAACCGTCGCGCCCGGCACACCGAGCAAGCTGTCGCCGCTGGCCACGATGCCCGTAAACTGCACCACCCGGCGCTTGCCCTGCGCCCAAGCGCGCGGCGACCCGACCAGCGCCCCGGTCAGCAAGACCAAACTTAGCAACAACAAAAAACGACGAACGAGCACGGCAGCAAGGATTAAAAACGGGAAAATGATAGGCGAGCGAACCCAACTTGGTGCCAGCTTTTGGCGGGTCGCTAACTTTGGTCGAGCCAACGACCAACCGCTCCAAGCGAGCCGCTAATCAAAGGTACGAATCCGCCCGGCGCGGCGGTCGAACTTTAGCGGTCCGCCGTTAGCGGTCGTACTTTTGGGGCAGCCGGTTTCGTCCGGTGCCCTCACTCCGCCGAACGGTAGATGCGCGTTAAACATTTCCCGGTTGCATTTGGGCAGCAGCTTTTCAAGGCCCTCGGCGACGAAAGCCGCGTACGCATCCTGCACCTGCTCTGGCGCAATCAGGAAATGGTGGTCGGCGACCTGGAGCAAGTGCTCGACTTCACCCAAACCAAAACCTCGCGCCAGCTCGGCTACCTGCGCCAAGCCGGCCTAGTGGCCGTGCGTCGCCTCGACAACTGGATGTTCTACCAGCTACGCGACGAAACCGCCGAGCTGCTGCACCAGCTGCTGGCCCTCATGGAGCGCGACCCCCAGCTCGTGCGCGACCAGCAAACCTACCAAACTCTGTGGAACAACCGAGAGCTGGCCGCCTACAAAATCCAGAACCGCCGCTGGCTACCCACTTGAATTACAGCTAATTTGATGTTGTCAAGCCATATTTTCGTCTGCACCAACCAGAAGTCCGGCGTGGGTGAAGCTGCCGCTAAAGCCTTGCGTAAGGAATTGAAGGTGCAGGGCTTGAAATCGTTTATGCACGAGGGCGAGAAGCATCACAACCGCGTCCAGACCTGCGACTGCCTCGACCGCTGCAAGCAATGCAAGAAGGGCAACGGCGCGGCGCTCGTCGTGTATCCGGGCGGCACGTTCTACGGCAACGTGGAGCCGCGCCACGCCGCGCGCCTCGTGCGCGAGCACCTCGCGGGTGGCCGGCTCGTGGCCGATTTGCTCCTCCCCTCCGACCACTAAAACCTCATATGAAATCGTATCAGCACCTGTTTTTCGACCTCGACCACACGCTGTGGGATTTTGAAACCAACTCCGTCGAAACCCTGCGCGAGCTGTACGACACGCACGGTTTCGCCCGCTACGCGAGCTTCACCTTTGAGCAGTTCGCCCAGTATTACAGCGACGTAAACAACGCCCTCTGGCGGCTTTACCAGAGCAATAAAATCAGTCAGCAGCAGCTGCGCGCCACCCGCTTCGTGCGGACGCTCACCAAGCTCGGCATGCCGGAAGCCGAAATCCCAATCAATATTTCGAGCGAGTATACCGACATTCTACCTCACAAGGCGGCCGTTTTTCCGCACACGCACGAGGTGTTGGGCTACCTGCGAGAGCGTGGCTACCGCTTGCACCTTATCACTAATGGCTTCAACGACATCCAAGGCATCAAGCTCGCCTCATCCGATTTGACCGACTACTTCGAGGAAATCATCACCTCTGAGCACAGCGGCCACCTCAAACCCGACCCGCGTATGTTCGTTCACGCCCTGGAGCGCACCGGGGCCGCCGCTCCTGATAGCCTTATGGTTGGTGATAACCTCGAATGCGACATCCTCGGGGCGTTCAACGCGGGCATCGACCAAGTGTATTTTAACCCTGGTCGCCGTCGCCATTTCATGCAGATAACCCACGAAATCGCCAGCCTGTCCGAGTTGAAAAGCTTCCTGTAAGCTTTAGACTTTTGTTCTTTTCCTCTTCCCGAAACCCACCCCCTTTTCTATGTCAAACGCCTTTTTCCGCGTACCCGTCGCCACTAACGAACCCGTGAAGGGCTACGCGCCCGGCTCCCCGGAGCGTGCCGAGCTACAGCAAGCCCTGGCTGACCTCAAAAGCCAGCAGATAGACATTCCGATGTACATCGGCGACCAGCAGGTACGCACTGCCCGGACGCTGCCCATCCACCCGCCCCACGACCATCAGCACCTGCTCGGATACTTCCACGAAGGCGACGCAGCCCACGTAACCCAGGCTATCGAGGCCGCGCTGGCAGCGCGTACCGCCTGGGCCAACTTGCCCTGGCAGGAGCGGGCCGCCATTTTCCTGAAGGCCGCCGAGCTTCTCGCTGGCCCTTACCGCGCCCGTCTCAACGCGGCCACCATGCTCGGCCAGAGCAAAAACGCCTTCCAGGCCGAGATTGATGCCGCCTGCGAACTGATTGATTTTTTCCGCTTCAACGTGCGGTTCATGCAGGAAATCTACCAGCAGCAGCCCGAATCAGCCCCCGGCGTGTGGAATCGCCTCGAACACCGCCCTTTGGAGGGCTTCGTGTTCGCACTCACGCCTTTCAATTTCACGTCCATCGCCGCTAATCTGCCTGCCGCGCCCGCCCTAATGGGCAACGTCGTAGTCTGGAAGCCCGCCTACCCTCAAATCTATTCCGCCCACGTCCTGATGGACTTGTTCCGCGAAGCAGGTGTTCCTGATGGAGTTATCAACCTGATTTACGTGGACGGCCCCGTGGCGGGCGAAGTCATCTTCCGCCACCGCGACTTCGCCGGCATCCACTTCACCGGCTCCACCAAAGTATTCCAAACCATCTGGCAGACCATCGGCCAGAATATCCACCTCTACAAAAGCTACCCCCGCATCGTGGGCGAAACCGGCGGCAAAGACTTCATCGTCGCCCACGCCTCGGCTCACGCCAAAGCCGTCGCCACCGCCATCACCCGCGGCGCATTTGAGTACCAAGGTCAGAAATGCTCTGCCGCCTCGCGCGTCTATCTGCCTGATAACTTGGCCGACGAAATCCTCGGCTACGTGAAGCAGGATTTAGCCGACATCAAGATGGGCGACGTGGAAGATTTCACCAATTTCGTGAACGCCGTCATCACCGAAGCCAGCTTCGACCGGTTGGCCTACGCTATTGATGATGCCCGTCAGAGTGCGGATGCGGAAGTCATAGCGGGTGGGCACTACGACAAAATCAAGGGCTACTTTGTCGAGCCAACGGTTATCCTGGCCAAGATTCCGAAATACGCCACCATGTGCGACGAGCTATTCGGCCCGGTCGTTACCGTATATATCTACGAAGCTGACCAGTTTGAGCAGACCATAGCGCTCGTGGACAGCACGTCGCCCTACGCCCTCACGGGGGCCGTGTTTGCTCAAGACCGTTATGCCATCGACATAGCCACTAAGCTGCTCACTAACTCAGCCGGCAATTTTTACATCAACGACAAACCTACTGGGGCTGTCGTGGGTCAACAGCCCTTTGGCGGTGCCCGCGCCTCCGGCACGAACGACAAAGCCGGCTCGCTGCTGAACCTCCAGCGCTGGGTATCGCCCCGCACCATTAAGGAAACATTCAACCCACCAACTGACTACCGCTATCCATTCCTAAGTGCAATACCCAAAGAAGACCTGAATCTGGATAAGGGCGGCTTTTAATACATAGATTATCTTGGTTGCTGAAAACAGAAAAGCCGCTCCTGATAATCAGGAGCGGCTTTTATATTAATTATTAGGCTGGATGAATCGCAAATTCCGCGCTTAATCCTGATTACTTCTGAACGCAAAAAGACCCTTATTATCTGCCATGCTGATAAAAGCGAGCAGGCAACAAGGGCCTCCTAATAATAAAATTGGCGGCGACCGACTCTCCCACCGGTGAAGGCAGTACCATAGGCGCACCGGGGCTTAACGACTCTGTTCGGAATGGGAAGAGGTGAACACCCGGGCTAAAGCCACCATTGCTGGTGGGGCTATCC
>JANXNW010000222.1 GCA_025353905.1 Hymenobacter sp. | reverse complement strand
AGCAGGGCGTAGGAATTGAGACTAAGCAATATGATATGGCGATGGACTTAGCTAAAAAGGTGACAACTAGTTTTCCTAAGGGCACTGTGGATATTACTGGTCACTCGCTCGGCGGGGGACTTGCTTCGGCAGGGGTATCTGTAACAGGTGTCAAAGGTTACTCCTTCAATGCAGCCGGGCTGCATTCGGCCACGGTTGGACGTAGCCCTTACAGCATCGGAACTGCCGACATGGCGGCCAGGGGCCAGCTTATTGACGCTTATCATTCCACGGCCGACCCGCTGACCAACCTACAAAGCGGCATGAAGAATACGCTGGGTGGTTTGGGTGGCACCGCCGTAGGCTGGCCGATAGGTCCCGAAGCGCTAGGCATCCCGCATCCGCTGCCCCCGTCGGCGGGCTGGGACCACAAGTGGTCAGAGTTTGGCGTTCAGAACCCGTTCGCTACCAGTAAAAGCATGGCGTTGGAAGGCCACGGCGTGGACCCGGAGATGGTGGACCACATCGACGCGCAAAAGGACGAGGACGCGGTCATTCTCTCCCAATACACAGGCACGAAGCCATGAGACAGCCTCGCCTTTTCCGCTGGTTATGGCCTTTGGCGTTGCTCCTTCCTCTTTTTTTAACCAGCTGTCATATGTCCGACCCGACGAACCCGATTTACCGCGAAGCGCCCGAAACGTACTTCGTCCCCGGCCCTTACCTGGAGCTGGCCCGCGCCGTGCGGGCCGAAGACGCGAAGGCGCTGGACCAGGTGTTTGCCCGAAATCCCGGCCTGGATGCCAACGTGCCGGGCAACAAGGGCGTAACGCTGCTCTTCTGGGCCTACGCCCACCAGAGCGTACCCATGCTGCAAGCGTTGGTCAAGCACGGGGCCGACGTGAACCGCCAACTGCACCTGCCCCACGAGCGGCCCGCCAGGGAGGGCGGGCCGTGGACGGAGAATACGCATTTGCTCAACCTGGCCGCCGAAGGCCCGAAGGACGAGTTGCTCGTGGCCCTGCTCGACCTCGGGGCCGACCCCAATGTGAAGGACCACACCAATATTCCGGCGCTGCAAAACGCGATTTTCGTGCGTCAGTACGACCGCATGAAACTGCTACTTGATAGGGGAGCCGATATTAATGGCACCGACAGTGGCGAAGGAACAGCTGTCGCTATTTTGGCCCGTCTCAACTATTTTGAGATGGTGCATTACCTGCTTGAACGTGGAGCTGACTGGCAAGCAGATAGGGGAGCAGTTGCCTTCAACGTGCAGGAGAGTGACGTAGGCGACGAGCAAAATGTGGCTTGGCAAATCAAGGTCAAGCACTGGCTCATGGCCCACGGGGTGAAGTTCCCCGTGCCTACGGCCGGGGCCGCATACTACACGGCCATTCGCGCCCGCTGGGAGCAGACCCCCGAGGGCCGGGCCTGGCGCGTCAAGCTCGACGCGCTCGGTGCCCAGCCCAATGTGGTAGGCAAGCCGTGGGTTAGAGAAGAGGATGCCGAGTTCGCGGCCCTCAAAGCATGGATGGTGCGCGAGGGTATTCCCGAGCCTCCCCTGTAAATGAGAACGGTGTATTGGCGAAGCACTCGTTGGCTCGGGCTGTTGCTTTGGGGGCTGCTCTCCCACTGCCACGTGCCCGACCCGACGAACCCGATTTACCGCGAAGCGCCCGAAACGTACTTCGTCCCCGGCCCACCACAAATTCTTACTCACCAGCCAAACACTCCCCACAAAAAAAGGTAGCCCCTCCCGAGGCCACCTTTTCTATGCACAACGCTGAGGCGAAGAACCTACGAAGCCAAGTCGAACCGGCCCAGGTTCATCGTCTTGGTCCAGACGCTCACGAAATCCGTCACGAAGCGCGGCTGGGCATCGGCGCAGCCGTAGACTTCGGCCAGGGCGCGCAGCTCGGAGTTGGAGCCGAAAATCAGGTCCACGCGGGTGCCGGTCCACTTTACTTTGCCGGTTTTGCGGTCGCGGCCCTGGAAGGTGTCCTGCGCGTCGGTGGTGCTGTTCCAGGCGGTGCCCATGTCGAGCAGGTTCACGAAGTAGTCGTTGCTGAGCGCGCCCGGCCGGCTCGTGAACACACCGTGCTGCGACTGGTCGTAATTGATGTTGATGGCCCGCAGCCCGCCGAAGAGCACCGTCAGCTCCGGCGCGGTCAGCGTCATGAGTTGGGCGCGGTCGATGAGCATTTCCTCGGCCGCCGCCCGGTGGTGGGGCTTGAGGTAGTTGCGGAAACCGTCAGCAGCCGGCTCCAGCGCGGCGAACGAAAGCACGTCGGTTTGCGCCTGCGTGGCATCGGTGCGGCCCGGGGTGAAGGGCACCGTGACCGTCTGCCCGGCTTGCTGGGCGGCCTGCTCCACGCCTACGCCGCCGGCCAGCACAATCAGGTCGGCTAGCGAGACTTGCTTGCCGCCGGTCTGGGCGCTATTGAATGCGTACTGAATGCCTGTCAGCGTTTGCAGCACGGGAGCCAGCTCGGCGGGGTTGTTCACGGCCCAATGCCGCTGCGGGGCCAGGCGCAGGCGCGCGCCGTTGGTGCCGCCGCGCTTGTCGGAGCCGCGATACGTCGAAGCCGAGGCCCAGGCCGTCGTCACAAGCTGCGTTACGGACAGGCCCGAGGCCGCGATTTTTTCTTTCAAGGCCGTTA
The DNA here is from genome assembly GCA_025353905.1 of Hymenobacter sp. GTDB lineage: Bacteria > Bacteroidota > Bacteroidia > Cytophagales > Hymenobacteraceae > Hymenobacter. The sequence continues at coordinate 22,546 of JANXNW010000222.1, read as the reverse complement.
CGTCCTGCTCGTCAATCGGGGCGTAGGTCAGGACCGGCACGGGGTCCTGCCACACCAATTCTTCGGTGGGCACTTCGGGGCCGAGGTAGCGCTCCTTGGGGCCCATGTCGCGGTGCGTAAGCTTGAACCAGGCGCGGGCGAAGGCATCGGCGAACTCCTCGGGGTGCTCGTGGAAGCGGCGCGAGACCTTCTCGTAGGCCGGGTCCACGCGCAGTGCCAGGTCGGTGGTGAGCATGAACGGGGCGTGCTTCCGGGCCGGGTCGTGGGCATCGGGGATGGTGCCGGCTCCGCCGCCGTTCACGGGCCGCCACTGGTGCGCGCCGGCCGGGCTTTTGGTCAGCTCCCACTCGTAGCCGAACAGGTTGTCGAAATAGTCGTTGCTCCAAAGCGCCGGGGTGCTCGTCCAGGCGCCTTCGAGGCCGCTGGTGATGGTGTCGGAGCCGTTGCCCCGGCCGAAGCTGTTGCGCCAGCCCAAACCCATCTCGGCGATGGTGGCCCCAGCCGGCTCCGCCGCCACGAACTTACTGGGGTCGGCCGCGCCGTGGGTTTTGCCGAAGGTGTGGCCACCCGCGATGAGGGCTACTGTTTCCTCGTCGTTCATGGCCATGCGGCCGAAGGTTTCGCGGATGTCGTGGGCCGAGCGAGCCGGGTCGGGCTGCGAGTTCGGGCCTTCGGGGTTCACGTAAATCAGGCCCATCTGCACCGCGCCGAGCGGGTTATCCAGCTCCCGGTTTTCGGTGTAGCGCTTGTCGCCCAGCCACTCCGTTTCGGGTCCCCAGTAAATATCCTGCTCGGGCTCCCACACGTCTTCACGCCCGCCGGCGAAGCCAAACGTCTGGAAATTCATCGACTCCAGGGCCACGTTGCCGGCCAGAATCATGAGGTCGGCCCAGGAAATTTTCTGCCCATACTTCTGCTTGATGGGCCAGAGCAGCAGCCGGGCCTTGTCGAGGTTCGTGTTATCGGGCCAGCTGTTGAGCGGGGCGAAGCGCTGCGCCCCCGACCCGCTGCCGCCGCGCCCGTCGCCGATGCGGTAAGTGCCGGCGCTGTGCCAGGCCAGGCGAATGAAGAGCGGCCCGTAGTGCCCGTAGTCGGCCGGCCACCAGTCCTGCGAATCCGTCATGAGGGCCGTCAAATCCTGCTTGACGGCGGCCAGGTCGAGCTTCTGGAACTCGTCGGCGTACTTGAAACTCTTGCCCATTGGGTTGGACAAGTCCGCGTGCTGCCGCAGGATGTTGAGCTTTAGCTCGTTGGGCCACCACTCGCGGTTGGTGCGGCCGCCCCCGGCGCTCTGCTTGAGCGCACCCGTGCTGAACGGGCACTGCATGGCCGGCTCATTCAGGTCGTGGAGAATGGATTTTTCGGCGGTACTCGGGGTCTCGTGCATGGCAAAAAGGTTGTTTAACAGTTGTTGGAGTTCTCTTCCACAAAGATACTCTTGCCCCAAAAAGTTTAGCTGCCCAACAGCAGAGCTACCGCATAAAGTTACGGCGGCCGGTTGAGTGGTATCTTCTGCTGAAGCTCTTCGCCTGAGCCGAACCATTGCGGGCTGAGCTTTGGGGCTGATTCAATAACACAATCAGCCGGGAGAGTTCTGTGCTTAAACATGCCTTCACTACTGGCTCACATGTTCAACCGCGCCGACTTGTATCGGCTACTGGCTACGGCTACACAGTAGCGGACGCACTGGTGCTGAGCATTCCGGTGGCAGGTAATGACTTACGAATGATTTCTGAGCACAATCAGTCTAACGAATGACAATTCGGGTTATCTCCTTAATTTTGTATAACCTCTCCGCAAAACTATTTATTTTACGGCATTTGTCAAACTTTACGCGGAACAAACCTTTATCTACCTTCTGACATGAAAGAAAACAACACTGACTGCTCGATAGGAATGGTACGTCTACGGTACTTAACTTCACTGGTGAGCCTGCTGCTAGTCAGCCTCTTTTCCTGTAAGAATCAGAGTTTAGATTCCATTAGTCCCCAACCAAGCGTCCTTGCATCTGCTTTATCAGTGACGGATGCCAAACAATGGTATATCGCGCAGGCTGGTCCAGCTAAGCCAGCTAAGATGGCAGCCTCAAGCGCGCGTGGATTGAGTGAGGAAACTGGCGCGGGGCCTTTGCCAGTGGATTGGGGTGGGGCAACTGACACCATCATCAACCAGCGTAGTTTCGTTCTGGCGCCAGTTCAAGATTTCGGTCAGGGATTTACAGCAAGTGGCTATCAAAGCTTCCGCTACTTGTTATTGTCGCGGCCAGGTCCGCAACTGGTGAGCGCAGCGGTGGTGGAAATTTTGGTGAAAAGCGCCGCGCCGCTTGCAAAGTCTTCGCAACGCCGCTTACTTGCCAAATTGTACGAGCACTACCGCTACGGCTCGACCTCCGTGCCAGGCGACTTTACAGGGTTCGTTTTCTTCTACAATTGCAGCTACCTCCCTCGTACCGGTCAGGGTTATGTCAGCGGCCGGCGCTTGCCAGGCAACATGGAGTTAGTGCCAGAAGACTCGGCGTTAGCTGGGACACCCGCGAAAAAGTCTGCCGGTACAGTGGCTCGCGCCAGTAGCTGCACCACATACCGGATAATTTCGCATGACCCGCCATACAACGTAACAGTATGTCAGTCCTACCCGGATTTTGGGCCGCTCGACCCCGGCAATCCAGGGTTTAATGACCCCGGCTACGGCGGCGATGTAGGCTCGTCAGGAGGTGTCGGGGGCTATGGCGGTGGGGGTGGTAGCTACGCTGCTTCACCGATAACCATTAAGCAGGGTGATTTGAGACCTTGCGCCGGACAGGTGGTGGGCGACATTCAAAGCAACGTGCAGAACGATGTGCTGCTCAATGGCCCCGTCGCCAATCTGATACGAGCTATTTCTGTCAATCCCAACGTGCGCATCACGTTTAACGAAAAGCCGGGTCTGCGCAATCCTCAATCTGGTGGAGTGGTCCGCGCGCAAACCACTTATACGCAAGGTCAAAATGACTACACCATCACCCTGAACTCTGACTTTCTGCAAGGACCGGATGCGGCCACTGACTTGTCGATGGCTAGCGACATTATCCACGAGTTGTTGCACGTTTACATGGGAGCTTGGGCGAATACCCAAAGCCTTGACCCAAATGCCGCGCTTGATGTAATAATGCAGCAGTGGTTTGACCGAAATGCCCAAGGTGGGGACCATGAAGCGATGAGCTACATGGTCAGCCTGATGGGGGAAGCCTTGTACCAGTACTACTACAGCACCTTTATGATACGTGGCCGCCTCAATAGCATTAATCAAAACTACTGTGAATACCTGGTTTGGGGTGGCTTGCGCTCTACAGAAGTTTATAAAAAGCAGGCTGCAAAAGACCCCGACTGGGCCAATCGGGTAATAGCCTACACCGAGGCTGAGCGACGCCCGGCAAAGGCGGGGCAGACTGTGGTCAGCATTACGCTAGAGCCCCGAGGCAATCAGCCTTGTAAGTAGCTGCTAAGCTTTTCAACCACTACCTATAGCTTTTCTGCCTTATGCATCGGTTCGTTTGGGTTTGTTGGCTATTGAGCTGGCTGGCAGTGTGGCCACGCCCGGCTAACGGACAGTTTTCAACCGCCTTGGACTCTTCCCGTATCTGGCCCACGCGGATTTACATTCCGGTAGAGGGCGCGCCTTTCCCCGTGCATCACGTGCGGGCGCGAAACATAAGTCGGACGGGTTCCATTGACATGGAGATTGAAATATACAATCTCCTGGTACCGGCAGCTGTGGCTAACCGACTGGCCGCGCCCGCCCGCGCGGACGCGACGGTGTTTCAACCCGGCGACACCTTACTGATTTGCTTCTCGGTGCTACCCAAACCAGACAAGCGTCGGTATGACTGGGTGCCTATCAACCGGGATACTATTCCGGTCAGCCGCCTGCTCTCCTTTGCCCAATTGGTTCACGATGGCGCGCAGCGTATCAGCGCCGCGCAGCGGCCAGATAGCCCTAAAGAGCACACGATAGCTACGCGCCTTAATTTACTTCCCCTCGTGCGGCGCGAGGGCCGGGAGCTAGTGCCCGGCGCAACGGCGCAGGTGCAAACGCAGTTTTTTTTGGTGCGCCCGCGCCGGACGAAGTACCTGGACCAGATTGATTACGTGACGCTGAACGTGCTGAGTCCGGTGCTCGATGAGCAGGCCCCCTGGCCGCAGGCGCGGGCGCTGCTCACCCCGCAGCGTTACGCCGCGCCGGACTATCAGTTAGAGCGCACTTTCAGGTACCCGTCGCTGCGGGGCATCGTGGCTGGTGCCCGGCGCCCGCTTGGCATCACGCAGTTTTGGTCACACCCAGTAGTCCTTGCCAATGAGGGATGGCCGATTACTGGCGTGGGCGTTTTTAACTACAAGCCGGGCATAGGTATTCTGGATGGAGAGTATCAGATGAGCTATATTAACTGGCAGTTTTGTGACTTCAAAGTTTTCTTTAACTCGCTGCTGATTGATGACAAGCGACTGATTATCAAGACGCTTAAAACGACGGAATACATTAGCGATTCCACACCTCCAGCAGCATCGCCTCCAGCGTCAGGCCCGGGCCGAAGGCGCAGCTCAGCACCGGCGCGCCGTGGTCGGCGGCGCTGAGGCCGGCGAGCAGCTCGCGCAGCACGAACAAGACCGTGGCCGACGACATGTTGCCGTACTGCCGCAGCACTTCGTAGGCGGCGTGGTTGTCGGCGCGGGTCAGGCCCAGGGCCTGCTCGATGGCCTCGAGGATGCGGCGGCCGCCGGGGTGCAGGGCGAAGTGGCGCAGGTCCTCGCGACGCACGGGCAGGTCTTGCAGCAGCCCAATGAGCAGCTGCTCGATACCGCCCTGAATCAGCCCCGGCACGTAGCCTGAAAGCGTCATCTCAAACCCAAACTCGCCGATGTGCCAGGCCATATCCTGTACGCCGGCCGGCTCCAGGCCGCAGTGGAATGCGCTCAGGGCCAGGCACGGAGCCGGGCCAGGCAGCGGCTCGCCCAGCACGAGGCAGGCCGCCGCGCCGTCGCCGAACAGCGCGTTGCTGATGAGGTGGTCCTCGGCGGTGCTTTTCTGAAAGTGCAGGGTGCACAGTTCGACGCTCACCACGAGCACCCGCGCGGCGGGGTCGGCGCGGACAATGCTGTCGGCCAGGCGCAGCGCATTTACGGCGGCGTAGCAGCCCATGAAATTGACGCAGGTGCGGCGAATGCTAGCGGCCAGCCCTAATGCCGTCACCAGCTCGATGTCGAGGCCAGGGGCCGACATGCCGGTGCAGCTCACCGTGATGAGGTGGGTCAGGCTACCAGCCTCGATGCCAGGGGCTTGGCGCAGGCAGTCGTGCACGGCGGCCGTAGCCAGCGGGCCGGCGGCGGCGCGATAAGCCGCCATGCGGGCGGCCACACCGGGGAAGGGTACGAGGCCGGGTGTGTTCGGGAAAAAGTCGTAGTCGCCGTTGGCCCGGCCGTAGTCGGCCAGCACCGAGTGGCGGTGCTCGATGCCCGACACCCGGTAGAGCGCCCGCAGCTTGCGCGTACCGGCCTCGTCGAGCGCCAGCGTCTGGGCCATGAAGTCGGCAATCACGGGCTGGGCGAGACGGTGGGCAGGCAGGGCGGTGCCGATGGCACCCAGGTAGCTAGGCATTGACAATAAATTAGAAACGCAAGTTTACGCACCTGCGTCGGGTAGCGTCCGGTGGGACGGGACTGGTTCGTCGGAAATTCTGGATTCTCAGAAGCTTGAACAAGCATGAACCAAAAAAAGCCGACCAGCCCACGGGGCTGGTCGGCTTGCACATACGAAGCCCGGACGGGCGCGGTGGCTAAAGCTTGGTTTTTACTTTAGCGCGGCCATTCTTCGACTTGTTTTTGCCGCTACGCGCGGTATCGGCCTGGGCCGACGACGAGTAGCCAGGCGTGGCGGGCAGCGCCGCGCCTGGGTCGGTCGTGGTAGTGCCGGTGGATGAGCCGGGGCTGGTGGAGCTTCCCGAGCCGGGGCTGGTGGAGCTTCCTGAGGTGGAGCTGCCGGATGGAGTCGTGGTCGGCGGCGATGAAGAAGGGGTAGTTTGGCCCGGAGTCGTCGTCTGGGCAGAGGCGGCCTGGAACGCCAGCGCGAAGGCGGCGGTCAGGAATAAGCTGGTCAGTTTCATACTGAAAAAATAAAAAAGGGTGAATCAAACCCGATTGCCAAGAGCGGCAGCCGGCCCCTATAACGTTGATTGACAACTGCTTATTATATAAAACATGGAGGAATAAATTGCAACATTTGCCCCCGAAATTCTGTAACTCGCGCGCTGACAGAGCCGGCATTAGGTGAGGTAGCTTATTTAAAATCAAGGTTTTAGGGCAGGCTATGATACTGGGCTATGAACCAGAAACGACATTCTCTCGACTAAGAAATATCCCCTGCCCGATACCGGTTTCGAGTGGCTATTTAGCACGGGGCAGTTAGCTTATACCAAGCGGTTGCTTACTGTAGCTAGCCTAGTGGCGGGGGCCGTCGAGCAGACCGGAAACCCACTCGTCTTCGGCTCATCGTAAAATTATTCTAAGCAGTTGGTAGCAGTTGGCCCAGTTGTTGTTGACCGGCTCATACAGTTTTTCATTTTATAGTTCCACCTTTTTTACATTTTTTCAGTATTAAAACGCCTCTTTTATTCCTCGGCCTATTGGCCGCTGCCGTAGGCACGGCACACGCGCAGGATGCTCCCCGCTTTGGCCTCAAGGCCGGCGTGAGCTTGGCCAACATAGCAGGCAAAGACCTCGGTAAGGGCTTCTCCAGCTTGAAGGACTTCTCCAACTTGGTGGGTGCCAATGCCGGCGTGATGGCTGACTTCAGCCTAAGCGACCATTTCTCTATTCACCCCGAGCTGCTGTTTTCGCAGAAAGGCGCAAAAATTACCAACACCGATTCCTATAGCAACGGTAGTATAGCTGTTTTCAGCACTACTACCGGGCAGGTACGTCTCTCTTACCTAGACCTGCCCGTATTGGGCCGGGGCAAATTCGGTGGGTTTTTCGTGGAAGCCGGTCCGCAGGTCGGCTTCCTGATGGCGCAGAAACACGAAACGACTACCACTGCTGTTTACACGGCGGGGGGTATACCCGTTACCGAGACGAGCAGCGACAAGGATGACAGCCGCAACGGCACCAGCAAGTTTGATTTGGGCTACGTGCTAGGCGTAGGCTACCAGCTGCCGCAGGGCTTGGAGCTGGGAGTGCGCTACAACGGGGGTATTTCGAACCTGGATGACAGCAAAGGCGCATCGGACGATTTCCGGGTTCGTAATTCCGTATTCCAATTTCAGGTAGGCTACCTGTTCGGCGGCAAGTAAGCGGCCTCACTATCCACAAAAAACGCCCGGCTCCGTGAGGAAGTCGGGCGTTTTTTTGTAGGTCAGCTTGATGCTTATTACCAACTTACGCGCTGCGCTTGGTGGGCATGGTGCCGATGAGGTGGTCCCAGAGGGTGCTGCTTACGCCGAAGGCTACCTCGTCCTGCCGGTAGTGATGCTGGGCATGGTGCGTCCACCACACCTTGAGAAAGTTTTTCGGCGGCGCGTACACGTGAATGCTGTAATGCACGAACAAATAGAGCGCGTAGCCAAACGTGAAGCCTGCCAGAATACCGAAGGCCCAGGTGCCAAACGCGAGCCGGAAGATAAAAAACAGCAGCGAGGCCACAAACACCGTAATGATGGGCGGCATGGCCAGCCGGGTTTCGTCTTTCGGGTACTCGTGGTGCACCCCGTGCATGGTGTATTGAAACTTGGCCCGCCCCGGCGAGGTGGCCGGAATGTGGTACACGTAGCGGTGCACGAGGTACTCGACCAGCGAAAACCCAAACCAGCCGCCCGCAAACAGCCCCAGCGCCGACAGCCCCGACAGCAGCCCGTGGGTGAAGCCGTAATACAGGCTCAGCAGCGCGGTGGCCAGGAAAATGCTGACCGGCAGCGCGATGTGCGTGTGCGAAAGCCGCTCCAGCACCGGGTTCTGAAACAGCTGGGCCGAGCCTTTGTGCTTGGGCCGCAACGGGGCCGAAGCCGGGTTTTTGGCGGGGGCCGGTGCCGGTGGCGCAAGGAGGGAGTCAGTTAATGAAGACATAGAAAACGCTAAAACGGACGGGGCCAGCCCCGGTTGCTCTTTCGCAGGTTTTTTCAAGCTCCAAATTTACGGCGCTGGCTTGGCGACGGTTACGAACGGGCCAACTGGGTCAACCCCGACCGGCTAGCCGGCCCGCTTTCAAGCCCTGAAATTTAACCCCGAATTTCAAGCCGCGAAGCCGGCCGCCGCCAGCGCCGCCGCCACCTCCGGGGCTGGGCCGCCGGGGTGCCGCAATTGGGCCTGGGCGTAGAACCGCGCCCGCGCCGCCCGGGTTTGCGTGAGCCAGGCGAGCAAAGCGGTTTCTGCTGACACAGCGGGCGCGGTAGTCGGGGCGGTTGGGGCCGCTGCCTGGGGGCTGCCGACCGCGCCGGCCAGCAGGGGCCGGGCGGCGGCCTGTCCGGCGGCCGCCAGCCGGCGGGCCAGCTCGGGCAGCGGCCCGTCGAGCCAGAGCACGAAGCCGCTGGTTCGCATCCGGGCCAGGTTGTCGCCGAAGCAAGGGGTGCCGCCGCCGGTAGCCACCACGAGCGGCGCGGCGCGGCCGGCCACCTCCGCCAGCGCTGCCGCCTCGCGGGCGCGGAAGCCCGCCTCGCCTTCTGCCGCGAAAATGGCCGGAATATCCTGGCCCGCCGCCGCCACGATGGCCGCGTCGAGGTCGACGAACGGCCGGCCGTAGTGAGCGGCCAACTGCTGGCCCAGCGTGGTTTTGCCCGCGCCGGGCAGGCCAATGAGGTAAAGGTGTGTCATTTAACAATTGTCATTTATCATTTAACAGGCATCTGCTACTTGCCCATAATATTCTGACGTCCACTGATAAATGTTAATTGATGAATGTTAATTGACTTTCACTCTTGGGTCGAGCAGGGCGTAGAGCATATCGACAGCGATGTTTATCAATACGAAAAGGGCCGCCACGAAGAGCGTGGCCCCCATCACGACCGGAAAGTCGAGGTTTTCGACGGCGCGCAGCGTCGTCGTGCCCAGGCCTTTCCAGTTGAAGATGTATTCGATGAAAAACGCCCCAGCCATGAGCGAGGCCAGCCAGCCCGATACGGCCGTTACGACCGGGTTGAGCGCGTTGCGCAGCGCGTGGCCGAGGACCGTGCGGGCCGGGCTCAGGCCCTTGGCGCGGGCCGTGCGGATGTAGTCCTGGCTGAGCACGTCGAGCATCGACGAGCGCGTGAGCTGCATAATGACGGCCAGCGGCCGGACGCCCAGCGCCACGGCCGGCAGCAACAGATTGCGCAGCACGAGGTGGCGCGCCCCGCTGAAGGGGTCCGTTTCGTAGAGTTGCCCGGTCAGGCTGAGGCCCGTCCAGGTGCTCCAATAGTAGCCGAAGCTGACGGCGATGGCGATGGCGGCCACGAACGAGGGTACCGAAATGCCCAGCACCGAGCCTGTTACGAGCACCCTGTCCAGCCACGACTGGGGCCGCAAGGCTGCTGCTACACCGAGCGCCACGCCGCCCACGGCCGCCAGCAGCATGGCCGCCAGCGCCAGCCAGAGAGTGCCCGGAAAGCGGTCGAGCAGCAAGCCCAGCACGGCCTGGTTGCTCTGAAACGAGCGCCGCAGGTAGGGCTGCTTCAGCACCAGCGCCCGGCCGCCGCCCAGCGGTAGCAGCGCCAGCCCGCCGTAGCGCGCCACGCCGGCCGAGTCGCGCGGGTGCACCCCCAGCGGCGAGGCGTCGTTCAAATACCCCAGCAACCGCGTCGGCAGGGGCTGGTCGAGGCCGAGGTCAGCGGCGATGGCGGCGCGCGTGGCCAGGTCCGAGCGCTGCCCAGCCAGCAAGGCGGCCGGGTCGCCGGGCAGCACGTTGAACAAGAAAAACACCGTGCAGGCCACGCCCACCAGCACGAGCAGGCCCTGGCCGAGGCGACGGAGGAGAAAGAAGAGCATGAGTAACGCCAAGCTCTAGCTTGGTGAATGACGGAGTCTGGTAGTGCGTTCACCCCTCCGGTGGCAGCTGGGGCTTGGTGTTACAGGGCTTTTTCGACCTGAAACAGCGCTGGGATGTCGTGGTAGTGATATTTGGCCATCACCACGCCGTCGCGCAGCACGAGCAGGCCGGGGTTGGCGCGGATGACGGACTTGAGCACCGTCGCGTCGGCGAAATAGTAGGGCGTGGCCAGGTTCACGTCGTGGCGGAAGGCGTCGAACTTGCCCGCGCTCGTGCTCGTGATGGTGAGCACCTGGATGTGCTTGCGCGACTTGGCCGCTTCCGCAAACAGGGCGTTGAGCTGCTCGAAGCGCTCGCGGTCGGTTTTGTTCGTGTTCTGCACAATGAGCAGGAGCTTGTTGCCGGTCAGAATTTGCGAGGTGACGTCCTGGCCCTCGGTGTCGGTGACGACAAAATCGGTGATGACGGGCTTAGCCTTGTCGGGGTTGAGTACGGTCATCGTTTGGTATTTCCAGGTCGTGTCCTGCGGGAAGTCGGCGGCGGTGAGCGTCTGGCCGCCGGGCTTGGTGAAGGTGTACTGGTAGCGTGGGGCCTCGGCAGGCTTCCTTAATTGCGGGATGCTGTTGCCGACTTTATAAGGCAGAAAATCCACGTAGGGCAGGTGGCCGAGCGCCCGCACTCCAATGCCGATGGCCAGGGCGCTGACCAGAGTCATGGCCAACAGGCCGGCCATGTTGCGGGCGTAAGCGTGGCGCAAAAACCGCTGATTAAAATACACCACCGCCCACAAGCCCAACAGCACCAGGTCTTTGGCAAACGAGGTCCAGGGCGTGAGCTTGATAAAATCGCCGAAGCAGCCGCAGTCGGTCACCTTATGAAAAGCAGCCGAGTAGAAGGTCAGAAACCCGAAAAACGTGAGCAGGGCCAGCACCACGCGCAGCGTGGGCCGCAGGTACCAGCGCAGCAGCACGGCCACGCCGAGTATCACTTCGAGCGAGCTGACGAAGATGCTCAGCAGCCGGCTTTCATTGCGCAGCGCGTCGAAGAGCCAGCTCAGGGCGGGCACGTCGCCGCTGAATACTTCGAAGTATTCTTCGAGCTTGATGGCCGTGCCCACCGGGTCGTTGAGCTTGACCAGGCCCGAAAAAATAAACACCCCGCCAAGCAGCGCCCAGCACAAGCGGGTAAATTGGCGCAGGCGCGGCGCGGGCGACGCGACGGCAGTGGTAGTAGCAGCTGCCGGAGCAGGAGCAGGACGAAGAGCGGGCATAGAATAGCGAACGAGAGCGAACAAGAACGGACTACGGCAACAAGTTAGCACCTAAACCGGCCCGCCGCTCAGCTCGTTGCCGGCTCGCCGAGAATAAGCGCAAACACGGCGTAGTTGAGCATGTCGCGGTAGCTGCCCTCGACGCCCTCGCTGGCGACGGGGCCGCCGGCCAGGTCTTCGAGCTGCTTAAGGCGATGCAGCTTCATGAGTATCAGGTCGGTGATGCTCGCCACGCGCATCTGCCGCCAGGCTTCGCCGTAGTCGTGGTTTTTGGCCAGCAGCAGCGTCCGGTTGGCGGCCGCCTGCGCGTCGTACGCTTGCAGGGCGGCGTCGGGGGGCAGGTCGAGGGGTGCGTCGGGCGGCAGGCTTCGCTGCACAAGCGCGATGAGGCAGTAGTTGATGATACCCACGAACTCATCCGCCACCGAATCGGCCACCCGCTGCTGGCCCGCCTCCTGAATGGTGCGGATGCGCTGGGCTTTGATGAAGAGCTGGTCGGTGACGGAGGGCAGGCGCAGCACGCGCCAGGCGGTGCCGTAGTCGTGGGTTTTGGCTGCGAACAGCGCCCGGCAGCGGGCCAGAATCAGGTCGTAGTGGTCGGGCGTGGACAAGGAGTGAATGGGTGAATGAGTGAAGGAGTGGCCGGCGTTGAGCCATAGGCCGCTCATTTGGCGTAAGAAACGCGCTAACTGGGGAAATCGCGGCAAGTTCGCCCTTGCCGGCGGATATTTAACCCCGCCCTGCTCCCACCCGCTCCATGCCCACTCCCGCGCCCCATTCACTCACTTACTCAGTCACTCAATCACTCCGAAGCCCCCACGGCCGCCTGCTCGACCTGCGCCGGCCGCAGGTGCTGGGCATTTTGAACATTACGCCCGACTCGTTTTACGCCGGCTCGCGGCTGGGCCAAGCCACTGAGAAAGAGCTGCTGAGCCGCGCCGAAGCCATGCTGCGCGCCGGCGCGGTCGCCCTCGACCTGGGCGGCTACAGCTCGCGGCCGGGGGCCGACGACATTGCCCCCGCCGAAGAGCTGCGCCGCCTGCTACCCGCCCTGACGGCTGTGCGCCGCGAATTCCCGGCCGCGTTTCTGAGCGCCGACACGTTTCGGGCCGCCGTGGCGGCCGAAGCCGTCGCCGCGGGGGCCGATATGGTGAACGACATCGGCGGCGGCACGCTCGACGCCGACATGCTGGCCACCGTGGCCCGCCTGCGGGTGCCCTACTGCCTGATGCACCTGCGCGGCACCCCCCAAACCATGCGCGAGCAGGCCGTATACGCCGACGACCTGGTGCTCACGCTGCTGCGGTTTTTCCGCGACCAGCTCGAAAAGCTGCGCCAGGCCAACGGTGGCCAACCGCCGCCCGACGTGCTGCTCGACCCCGGCTTCGGCTTCGCCAAAACCCCGGCCCAGAGCCTGGCCCTGCTGCGCCGCCTGCCCGAGCTGGCCCCGCTGGGCCGGGGCCTGCTGGTGGGTGTCTCGCGCAAGAGCATGGTATACAAGCCGTTGGGCCTGGGTCCGGAAGCCGCCCTCAACGGCACCACCGCCCTGCACGTGCTGGCCCTGCAAGGCGGCGCGCGCCTGCTGCGCGTCCACGATGTAGCCGAGGCCCGGCAGACGGTGGATTTGGTGATGGGTTTTTTGGGGTAGGAGTGGAGGGGGGGTTTGGGGTAAGAGGATGAGAGGAGTCAGTCATTGCGAGCGCAGCGAAGCAATCGCTCCGGTTCGGCTCGTTGTTCAGCTCGTCAGACGCGCTCAACAGGTTTGATTGCTTCGCTGCGCTCGCAATGACCAACACCCTTCTACCCTCACACCCTCACATCCTCCCACCCCAAAAAACCCTTTCCGCATCTTTGCGGCTTAACTTACGGCCACTTGCAGCTCCCTTACCCGTTTTATTTTCTGCGCATCAGCTTCACCGACGTGGTGGACGTGCTACTCGTGACCTGGCTGCTGTACCAGGTTTATAAGCTGCTGCGCGGCTCGGTGGCGCTCAACGTGGCGCTGGGCTTGCTGAGCCTGTACCTGGTTTACCTCATCGTGAACGCGCTGGGTCTGGGGCTGTTGTCAAGTATTCTGGGCGAGTTTACGAGCGTGGGCGTACTGGCGAGCATCATCTTGTTTCAGCAGGAAATCCGGCGATTTTTGCTCAATGTGGGCAAGGTGGCGCTGGAGGGCGGCGGGCCGCTGAACTGGCTGCGACGCCCGGCGCGCGCGGCCGCCGGCGCGCTCAACCTGAGTGCGTTCGTGGAAGCGGCTAAAAGCCTGGCCACCAAGGAAACGGGCGCGCTCATCTGCTTCGGCCTGAGCTCCGACCTGAGCGCCTACGCCGAATCGGGCGACTTGCTCGATGCCGAAGCCAGCAAACGCCTGCTGCTGGCCATTTTCCACAAAAACTCCCCCCTGCACGATGGGGCCGTGCTCGTGGTGCAAGGCCGGCTGCTGGCCGCCCGCTGCATCCTGCCCGTGAGCCAGAACCCCGACGTGCCCGCCGCGCTGGGCCTGCGCCACCGCGCCGCGCTGGGCCTGAGCGAAGCCACCGACGCCGTGGTGCTGGTAGTGAGCGAGGAAACCGGGCAGATGAGCCTCGTGCGCCACGGCGAAATCTACCGGGGCCTGAGCGCCACCGACCTGCGCGCCCACTTGCAGGACTGGCTGCTGCCCGGCACGAAGGCCAGCGCCTGAACCTGGCTTAGCACGGGGCAAGCACCAGACTAAGGTTGCTCGACGCGGGATAAACCCCCGGTAACCGGCCCGCGAGAAATGCGTAAAGGAGTCCGTATTAATCGGTAATTATCACGCAGTTTGAGCCTTTGCGCAGAAAAGGCTAACCCTGCCAGGAAGCCGCACCGTTAGGAAAGCCAGGGCCGCCCGGCTGGGCCCCTGGTTCCGACTCATCCTTCTCCTTTCATCTTACACATTCCTTACGTATGAAATCAGTTTCTGAAACGGCCAGCGGCGCAGTTGCCGCCGCTCCCGCTGCTACCCGCCCCCGGCCCGCCGCCCGCATTGGTGATGGCAGCCGCACCAGCCGCCGGGGCTTCGCCAGCATGGACCCCGCCCAGCAGCGGCGCATTGCCAGCCAGGGCGGCCGCGCCTCGCACGCCAGCGGCCAGGGCCACAAGTGGACCCCGGAAGAAGCCCGCGAAGCCGGCCGCAAAGGTGGCCTCACCAGCCGCCGCGGCCCCAGCCGCAACACAGTCAATGCCGCCGCCAAAAGGAGCACCGTCAAGAGTTCGGCGCGCGGCGCGTAGCGCGCCCACTCCGGCTTAAAAAAGCCCGACCTACGCTGCGGCGCGGGTCGGGCTTTTTTAGTTTCTCTGAGAAACTGTTTGAGTTAGCCGATTCAGCCGTTTCCAGGTCAGAACTTAGAGCCGAGAACATAGCACGTAGAGCTTGTTGGCTCAAACCAGCCGCCTCATCGTGGGTTCAAGCTCTCAGTTCTAAGCGCCAAAAGCTAACTCAACGGCTTTTAAACGAATGGTGCCTGACCCAACGCGGTTGGCTCGGCAGCTATTTGCCGCCTTTGGCCAGGGCGCAGTCAATCTGGACCCGGTTTACGGCGAGGTTAGCGATGGTGGGCGGACCAAAGCTGCCCCCGCCCTGATACTCGCGCCGGATGGCGTTGTGGGTGTAGTAGCAGAGGCCCGTTTTGGTGGCGCGGTAGGTGTTGTAGATGGACTTGGTAATCTTGTAAAGCGGAATGCCCAGCTCATTCTTAACGATGGTGTAGTCCGGCCCGGTTTCGATGACGAGGCGATACACCTCCACCCCGCCCGACGCCTGAAACAAGCGCCGGAGGGCCGCCGCGCTCAGCTGCGGGTCCTGAAAGGTGCCGCTGGCTTGCCGGAAATCGTCGGGTAGTCCCTGGCCCGCCACCGTTTTTTGCTGAAATTGCTGCACTGCCCGGCAAGCCGCCGACGCAGTGCCCGTGGCCGGAGGGGCCAGCGTGAACGTGCCGTTCAGCTCAGGTTTGAGAAAATCGAACTTCACCACCGCGCTTCCCACCCACGGGGTGCTGGGGCAGAGCACGGCCGCCGGCGGCAGATGCCGCACCGAATGCAGCTCAATAAACCGCGGCAAGCCTTGCGTGGCGACCTCGAACAGGTCGAAGTTCAGGTAGCGCTGCTTGAGCATGGCGGGCGTGAGCAGGTAGGTAAAGTCCAGCGACTCATTTTTTTCGAGCTTGTCGTACTCGTGCTCTTTGAACCTGATTCGCACCGTTATGTCGACCGACCCGCCCAGCTCGTTCCGGTCTACGTCCAACGATTCTTCCACGGTGCCCTCCAGCTGCAGACGGCCGTAGATGTGGTCGGTGCTGCTGAACTCCTGCCGGGTGGTGGCCGGCAACGTTTCGCCAAACGGGGTGCTGGCAAAAAACACGTGCTGGGCGGCATCTCCGGCTGCCGGGCGTTGCCCTGGTTCGGTGGCCGTGGTGGTGCCGCGTTGGCTGGCGGCGGCCGGCACCTGGCGCTTGCTCACCTCTTCTTTGGCCCGCTTAGCCGCGTTGAGCAAACCACCGAAACCCTGACCCACAACCGGGCCGGCCGTCAGCCCGCACAGGGCCAGTGAGAGAAAAAAACTGCGCATAAGAAATTTCGTGAAAAGGGAATTTCTTAAAAGTAGCCGCCCAGTGCGCAGACCCCTAAAAAACAGGGGTTACAAGCGGACTACGCGCTCGGCAATCCATTCTAAGTTTGCAAGTTAAATTGATGCGTAGCCATGGGATGGCCGTCGCCCCGTACGCGCCGCTTCGCGGGAGTAGTCCCGGAAGTCGGTTTAATTTCCCAATAGTTAGGGGTGAAGTTTTGGCCGAGTAGCGCGGGCCGCAACCCCCGGCCACGGCTCGCTCAGCGGATAATCGGGTAGCGCTCAAACGGGCGGTCGGCCACGAAAAGCTGGCGGTAGGTGGCGTGGGTTTTCACGATTTTGGCCCCGATGCTGCGCGTCGTCACCAGCATGCGGGGGTTGAAATCGCCAATCCAGTTCATCTCGATGTCGGCGTAGCCGGCCCGGATAAACTCCTGCTGGGCAAAAGCCGTCAGGGCCTGGTCTACGCCGCGGCCCTGCTGGTCGGGCACCACGCCGTAGATAATGCCGAGCAGCTTCTTGTCGGGTCGCCGCATGTAGCGCCACTGCGCCAGCACGAAGCGCAGCTTGCCGGCCAGGTTGAGGCGGTGGCCGACGCGCCGGAAAATCTGGTTCAGCTCGGGCAGGCTCAGAAAGAAAGCCACTGGCTCGTCGTGGTGGTAGGCAAAGGCCAGCAGGCGCTCGTCGAGCACGGGCCGCATCTGCCCGACCAGGGCCTGGGCCTGCGCCAGGCTCATGGGCTTCACGCCCGCATGGCGGCCCCAGGCCAGGTTATAAACGTGGTGAAAGTCCTGCGCCAGCTTCTCGGGCGCGGCCTTGCGGGCGTACTCGAAGCGGTACTCGCCGCTGGCCTGTAGCGCGGCCAGCTTCTGCCCGAAGCTGGGGTGTAGCACCTGCGATACCGGCCGGTGGCAGGTATACTGCTTGAAGTAAAGCTGAAAGCCGTAGTTTTCAAACAGTCGCTGATAATAAGGCGGATGCCAGAACATGCCGTAGTTGGGCTCGCGCTCAAACCCGTCGATGAGTACGCCCCAGAAGCGGTCGCGGTCGCCGAAATTGATGGGCCCATCCACGGCCAGCATACCACGGGCGCGCAGCCAGCCGGTGGCCGCGTCAAAAAGCTGCCGGGCCGCGTCGGCATCGTCCACGCACTCAAAAAAACCCAGCCCGCCGGTGGGCAGCGTCGCATCGGTGGCAGTCGCCGTGAGCGGATTGACGAAGGCCGCCACCCGCCCGATGACCGCGCCGCTTTCGTCGGTCAGCAGCCAGCGTTGGGCCGCGCCGCCGGCGGCGAAGAGCGCGTTCCGGGCCGGGTCGAACACGGCCTCCACCTCGTTGTCGAGCGGCCCGATGTAGGCCGGCGCGGCGCGGTGCAAGCGGTGCGGCAGGGCCACAAACTGCTGGTTGTGCGCGGCGGAAGTAACGGCAAACAGCGGCATTTTTAATGATTAATGATTGATGACTGGTCGGGGGGCGCTGTTTCGTGGTGCTTGCAAAGGCCCGACAACTAACCCCTGGTACCCGACCCCGCACCTGGCACCCGTCAGCGCCCGGCCGCCGGGCCGGGCGGGCGCCGGAAAACCGATAGCGCTTTGATACCCCCGCCCGGCCGGTAAAGCAGGATTTCGGGGCCGAGCGAGTCGGCGTAGGACTGGGGGTGGTAGCGGTAGGCGCTGACAAAATACTGCGCCCGGCGCGGGTCATTTTCCAGCACCAGGCGGCGCTGCTCGGCGGGCTTGAGTAGTAAGTAGTTGATATAGAGGAGACCCAGGCGCGGGGCGGCCACGTGTAGGGTGGGGGCGGGGTCGTGGGCGAGCAGCCACTCCAGGCCGTAGCGGTAACTGCCGCCCCAGTAGTCGCGCTCGAAGAGGCGCTCGGCCGTGGCGGCGGGCAGGCAGCTAAAATACACCTGCTGATTAGGGTACGCCGCCCCAATAAACCACAGGGTACGCCCCACTTCAAACGCTCCTAGCCCCAGGACAGCCCCCAGCCACGGCCGGGCGCGGGGGCCGGCCGTGGCCCAGGCCGCGCGCAACGCCCGCGCCCCGCGCAAAGCCAGCAGCAGTAAGGCCGGATACACGAAATACACGTGCCGCCAGCCGTCGTATACCACTGCCCGCGTGGCCACCACCAGCAACAATGGCCCCAGCAGCCAAGCCATGAAAAGCGCGTCGAGCCAGGCCCCCGGCCGGGCCAGCGCGCCCCGCCCGTGCCGAACCAGCAGTACCGCGCCGGTGCCCGCGCCCAGTCCGGCCAGCAGCAGGTAGGGCACGGGCGTGGTGATACCTATCCAGGTGGGGTGATAGTGCCAGGGCAGGGCATTGATTTTGACGAACTCCCCCGCGTAGAGCACGATGCCATCCCGGTCCAGAAACGACGACTCGAAGAGCAGCGTCCGGAGCCGGCCCACGGGGTCGGCCCAGAGGTAGGGCCAGCCCAGCAGCAGGCCCAGCAGCGCGCCGGTGCCGGCCAGGGCGCCCAGCGCGAGCCGCCGGCCAGCCGGTACTGGCCGGGCGCCCCCCAGCCAGGGCTGGGCCAGCAGGCCGGCCGCCGTGAAGGCCCCCAGTAGCGGCAGGCCGGCCAGACGCACGTCGGCGGCCAGGGCCACGGCCAGCGCGTGCCACAGCGCACGGCCCACGGTGGGCCGCCGCAGCAGCTGCGCCAGCGTGAGCATGGCCCCAGTAAAAGCCACCAAAAACACGATGTCCTTACCGTTGTAAAACGCCTCGGCGAAAAAGCGCGGCGAGCCCACTAGCAGCGCCGGAGCCAGCAGCGGCAGCCAGCCGCCGCTGGGGTAGCGCAGCTGCGCCAGCTGGTAAAGCAGCACCAGCCCGCCGACGAAGGTCAGAAAAATCAGCAGGTGCCGCAGGATGTAATAGCCGCGCGGGTTGCCCGGATATAGCAGCCGCCCCAGCAGCGCGGCCGGCAGCTCAAACGCCACGCCGTGCTCGCAGCCGTCCCAGACGGCGGGCGTGGGCGGGACAGTAGCGGGCGTGAGGCGGCGCAGCAGCGCGGGCGAGAGCAGGCGCTCGGCCACGAAACCCAGGTTGGCGGCCCCGTTGTAGTGATTGCTCGGCTCGTCCCAGGTTAGGCCGTAGCCAGGAAAAAGCAGCAGCCCCAACCCCAGTAGTGCCGCCAGCAGCAGAGGCGGCAGCCAGCGCGGCGGCCCCGGCAGGCGAGGGCGGAAAAACTTTTTCATGGAGCCACGAAAGTACGCGGCCGCGCGGTAAGTGGGCTTTAGCCTCGCCCCCAGGACCGTCAGGTGAGGGTACTATGTGCAGGAAATAGCCGCGCGAAAGGAGCTGCAGAAGCGGTTTGAGCCAGTAGTTTCGGCCGTTGGAGGGTTTTAGTCGCGAGACGCCAGATATGAGACGTTGAAAGTGAGACGGAAAATCCGTTCCAATGAGCGTTTCGTGTCGCACTTCCTAACGTCTCTTATCTCGTGTCTGATGCTAGCCGCCCGCGTCATCGCCCGGCCGTGGCTCTAGCTTTGCGGCCATGTCGCTCCGCTCGCTGCTGCTGCTCAATTTCGGCCTTGCCGCCTACCTCACTGGCCTCGTCTGGACGGTCCAGCTCGTGGTTTATCCAGCTTTGCTGCTGGTCGGGCGGGCCGAGTTTCCGCGCTACCACGCCGCTCATACCCAAGGTATGGGCTTAGCGGTTGGTGCGCCGATGGTGGCCGAGCTGGCCCTGGCCGCCTGGCTGGCCTGGTCCGCGTATCCGGTTTGGGGACCGGGCCGGGCGCTGGGGCAGCTCGGACTGGTAGTGTTTATCTGGGCGGTTACCTTTTTCGTGTCGGTGCCTTTCCACAACCGCCTCGCCGCCCACGGCTACGACTACGTGGTGCTCGACGGCCTGCTGCGCACCAACTGGCTCCGCACCCTGGCCTGGACGGCGCGCCTGGTCCTGCTGTGTGTAATGAGCAACTCGGGTCAATGAGCCAGGAGAAAAAGAGGTCAGCCAAACGCGACTGACGAGAATTGTTCATTGCTCATTATTCATTGCTCATTGATAACGGCCGTAACTTTGCACTCCGAAACCCGGTAACCCTTTTATGACCAAACGCTTCTTGACGGCCCTGCTCGCCACGGCCGCCCTCACGCTGAGCCTGGCGGCCTGTAAATCGCCCGACGGCAACCCCACCTCCACCCGCCAGGACGATGACGTAGCCGTAGCGCCGCTGCCGCCGCTGCCCGCCGCCGTGGACACCACCGGTGGCAAAAAAGCCCCCGCACCCGCTGCCAACAGCATCAACCGCGAGCTGACCGCCCCCAACGCGGTCGAAGACATCAAGAAGATGCAGCCGCAAATGTGAATCGCAGATTTTCGCGGATTATGCTGATTGCGCGGATTCTGATAAGTTTTTAATACGGGTGTCAGCCTGGGTTGATGAGTTGGATTAGCTCATCAGTTCGGGCTTTTGCGTTGCTTCTTATGAACTCTCCCCTTTTGCGTCGCGGCGAGGAGCGCGACTTGCCGCAAGTGCTGGGCCTTATCGGCGAGCTGGCCGCCTACGAGCGCGCCCCCGAGGCCGTCACCAACACCCTGGAAATGCTGCGCCACGACGGCTTCGGCCCCGCGCCCATTTTCGGGTTTTTCGTGCTCGAAAGTGGGGCAGAAATTATCGGGCTGGCCCTGTTCTATACGGCTTACTCCACTTGGAAGGGCCGCATGCTCTACCTCGAAGACCTCGTGGTGACGGAAGCCGCCCGGCGCGGCGGCCACGGCCGGCGGCTCTTCGACGCGGTAGTGGCCGAAGCCCTCCGTACTGGTGCCCAGCGCCTCAAGTGGCAGGTGCTCGACTGGAACGAGCCCGCCATCGGCTTCTACAAAAGGCTCGGGGCTAACCTCGACGGCGAGTGGCTCAACGGCAACCTGACGGCCGAGCAGTTAGTTGCCTATGAGTCAGTTGGCTGAAGCTACTAGCTTTTGAGACTAATAGGACTTACGCAAAGCGTCTGTCATTGCGAGCGCAGCGAAGCAATGACAGACGCTTTGCGTAAGTCCTAAAATGATGAATCCTGGCCCGGGAGGATACCTGCAGCGAACAGTCGATAAAACTGCGCTGTTGCCGGGCATCTACTGGTTGAAAGAAGTCAAGGTAATCAATGTGGCATTTAACGTGGTAGCCGTGGATACGCTGGACTGGAAGCGTGTGGAAACAGAAAAGAACGAGATGGGGATAAGATATCAGTAAGCCGCTCTCAAACATTATTTCTAATTATTACTTCACGCCTACCCGCAGTTCGCTGCCCGCGCCCGGCCCGAATTGTTCGTAATAAAACGGCTGGGAGCGGAGTTTTTCCTTATTGATAAAGTCCAGCGCGGCCGTTTCGAGCTTGGCCGGGGCGAGCTGAAAGCTGACATCGGCCAGGCGCGCCACCACCACGCGGCGGCCAGCGGGCACGGCTCGGTAGCGCCAGCCCGCCGGCAACTGCGCGGTCGTATCAGCTACGGTCAGCCCCACAAACGCGCGCAGCGTGTCTTGCGGGCCGGTTGGGTAGCTGTAATAGATGTTGGCCAGCGCTGAGCTGCTTGAGTTAGCCGCGCCCGTCGAAGTGCTCGCGTCGAGCCGCTGCTTGGCGGCCCGAAACAGCTCGCCGAAGCGCGCCTCGCGCGCGCCGCCTACGTAGGGCTGTCCGGCCAGCAACACCGGCGCGGCGGGGGTTTCGAGGGCCACCGTAGGTGAGCGCAGCCCGCCGAGGTAGGCGTAAAAACCCACAGCCAAGGCTGTGAGCAGCAAGACGATGGGGAAGAAGTAACGCATTTTTAATGGCTAATGGTCAGTGGTTAATTTTTCGGTCGTCATTGCGAGCGCAACGAAGCAATCGCACCTGTTGAGCACGTTCGACGAGCTGAACAACGAGCTGAACAGATGCGATTGCTTCGCTGCGCTCGCAATGACGACCGAAAAATTAACCACTGACCATTAACCACTGACCACTGCGGACTTGTACTGCATCTGATACAGCTGGGCGTAGTACCCGCCGAGGCGCAGCAGTTCGTCGTGGGTGCCGGTTTCCTTGATTTCGCCGCGGTCGAGGACGATAATTTTGTCGGCTTTTTGAATCGTGCTCAGGCGGTGGGCGATGACGAGGGCCGTGCGGCCTTCCATGAGCTTTTCGATGGCGGCCTGAATCATTTCCTCGGTCTCGGAATCGACCGACGAGGTGGCCTCGTCGAGCACGATGACGCGGGGGCTGTAGACGAGCGCTCGCACGAAGCTGATGAGCTGGCGCTGACCCACGGAAAGCGTCGCCCCGCGCTCCATCACCGGGTAGTCGAGCCCGCCGGGCAGCCGCTCGATGAAGCGCGTGGCACCCACGAGGCCGGCAGCCTCCCAGATTTTCGCGTCGCTTATCGCCGCGTTGCCCAGCGTGATGTTATCCCGAATCGAGCCGGCGAATAAAAACACGTCTTGCAGCACGACCCCGATTTGGCGGCGCAATTGGCTCAGGTCGTAGTCACGCAGGTCGCGGCCGTCCACGCATATCTGGCCCCGCTGAATGTCGTAGAACCGGCTCAGCAGGTTGATGATGCTGGTTTTGCCCGCGCCGGTCGCACCCACGAAGGCCACCGTCTGGCCGGGCTTTACTTCGAAGCTGATGTCGCGCAGCACCCACTCCGGTTCCTCGCCTTCCGCTACGTCGGCTTTGTAGCTGAACCAGACGTGGTCGAACTCGACTTCGCCGCGCAGCTCAGGC
>JANXNW010000218.1 GCA_025353905.1 Hymenobacter sp. | reverse complement strand
TACATTCGCCCGAATAAACCCGCCCCGATGCCCGTCATAGACCGTCCGCCTACCTCGCTCTTTCGCCGCAAAACCGTCGCCTCCATCCTCGCCCACCCGCCCGCCGATGCCGATGGGCACGGCGGCCCTGGAGCGGGTGCTGCCGGCGGACTGGCCCGCCACCTCACCGTGCGCGACCTGACCGGGCTGGGCATCGCGGCCATCATCGGGGCGGGTATTTTCAGCACCATCGGGCAGGCGAGTTTGAATGGCGGGCCGGCCGTGTCGCTGCTGTTCGTGTTTACGGCTATTGCCTGCGCGTTTTCGGCCTTGTGCTACGCCCAGTTCGCGGCGACCGTGCCGGTCAGCGGCTCGGCCTACACCTACGCCTACACCTCGTTTGGGGAACTCGCGGCCTGGATTATCGGCTGGGCCCTGATAATGGAATACGCGGTGGGCAATATCGTAGTGGCCATTTCGTGGTCGGACTACTTCACCGGGCTGCTCGACAGCGTGGGGCTGCACATTCCGCGCTGGCTCACGATGGGCTTTCAGAGCGCCTACAACGGCTACGAGGCGGCGCTGGCGGCCATGCAGGCCGGCCAGCCGCTGTTTGGGGCTAACGCGGCCATCACCCCGGCCCAATACGAAGGCTACAAAGCCTGGACGGAAGCGCCCGCGCTGTTCGGCAACTGGCACCTGGTCGTGGACTTACCCGCGTTCCTGATTACGGTCGCCATCACGGCGCTCGTGTACGTGGGCATCAAGGAAACTAAGAACGCGAGCAACCTGCTGGTGCTGCTCAAGCTCGTCATCGTGGCCGTCGTTATCGTGGTGGGCGCGTTCTACGTGAAGCCCGAGAACTGGCATCCGTTCGCGCCGCACGGTATTGGCGGGGTGCTCAAGGGCGTCTCGGCGGTGTTTTTTGCCTACATCGGCTTCGACGCGATTTCGACCACGGCCGAGGAATGTAACAACCCCCAGCGCGACTTGCCCAAAGCCATGATGTGGGCCCTCATCATCTGCACGGTGCTCTACGTCGTTATCACGCTGGTGCTCACGGGTATGGTGAGCTATAAAGAGCTGGGCGTGGGCGACCCCTTGTCGTTCGTGTTTGCCAAAGTCGGGCTGCCGCGCCTCTCGGGTTTGGTGGCTGTCAGCGCCGTGTTTGCGATGGCCTCGGTGCTGCTCGTGTTTCAGCTGGGCCAGCCGCGCATCTGGCTCACGATGTCGCGCGACGGGCTGCTGCCGCCCGTGTTTGCCCGCATCCACCCGCGCTTTCACACGCCCTCGTTCAGCACCATCGTCACGGGGTTTTTCGTGGGCGTGCCGGCTTTGTTTTTGAACATGGATTTGGTGGTGGACCTGACCAGCATCGGCACGCTCTTCGCCTTCGCGCTCGTGTGCGGCGGCATCCTGATTCTCGACCCTTATGGCCGCTCCGACGCACGCTTTCGGGTACCCTACATCAACGGGCGCTACCTGGTGCCGCTGCTGCTGGCCGGGGCTGCCTACGCGCTCTGGCGCTACGACCACGACACGATTACCCAGTTCGTGGAGGACGTAGACGGCACCACCGCCGCCCGCACCCACGCGGGCTGGTACAGCGAGTTTCGCCGCCAGATTCCCTACCTCGTCTTCATGCTCGCCTCGCTGGCCATCGCCTTCGTCACGTTCCGCAAAAAGCTTTCGCTGCTGCCCGTGCTGGGCCTGCTCACGAATTTGTATTTGATGACGCAGCTCGGTATCAACAACTGGACGATGTTCCTGATTTGGCTGCTGCTCGGGCTGGGCATCTACTTCGGCTACGGCTACAAGCATTCGAAGCTGGGGCTGGGGCCAATTGGTGAGGGCATTCGGGTTAGCTCGTGAAACTGCTTTTCCTGCTGCTGCTTCCTCTCGCCGCCCGCGCCCAAACGCCGCTCGCTGGCCGCCCCGCGCGCAGCTTTATTCCCGCCAACTACCATGAGCTGCCCGACGGCCGCGCCAGCGGCGACCTCAATCGCGACGGCCGCCCCGACCTGGCGCTGGTGCTGGCCCCCACGGCCGAGGACACCGTGGCGAAGGGAGACGGCGATTCCGACGGCTTGCCTCCGCGCCGGCTGCTGGTGTTGCTGGCCGCGCCGGGTGGGGGCTACCAACTGGCCGGGCAAAGCCGTCGGGCCGTGTTGTGCAAGGGCTGCGGCGGTCAATACGACCCGTTTGAGGGCCTGAGCATCACCAACGGAATTCTCTCGCTCGACCAGATGGGCGGGGGCAGCCAGCGCTGGGGCATCACCAGCAAGTTCCGCTACCAGCAGGGTAGTTTCTACTTGATTGGAGAAACCACTTCCCGCACCGACCCCGGCCCGGAGTGCTCCGTCGGCAGCAGTGAGGATGCCAACTACCTCACCGGTGCCTACGAAACCACCACGACCGGCACCAATTGCGAGGAAACTGTGCGCCGCCGTCGCTTGCGGCTACGTCCCTTGTGCCAGTTAGCCAGCTACGAACCGACGCCGTAGCGCGGTCTTGGCGCAGGTGCGGCGCGGGCTGTAAGTTTACGGCCGTCGCTTATGCTCCCGCTTATGACCCTGTTTCTCGCTGCTTTTAGTCCGTTCCGATGGGGCGCGGCCATGCTGCTGGCGCTGCTGCTCGCCGGCCGCGCCTGGGCGCAAACCGCACCGCCCGCGCCGCCTACCGCGCTGCTGCCGCCGGCGCAAGTACCTGGCCCGTACCGCGCCTACCTCACCGAGCACTACGCCGCCGATGCCCGCGCGCTGGCCGTGGTGCGGCTTTTTGAGCGGCGGCAGCGGGGCGGGCGCATCTGGGCGGCGGCCGGCGCGGCAGCCGGGGTGGGCGGACTGCTACTTGGCAACCGCACCTACAGCCTCGCTGGCAACACGACCGTTACGCTGCAAGCCAGTACGGCGGCGCTGTTGGTGGCGGCCCTGGCCGGCCCGCCATTAGCCGTGGGCGTGAGCAAGCTGGCCCGCTTCAATAACGCCCGCCTCTACGCGGCGCTGCAAGCGTATGACGAAGGCCAGCCGTTGCCGAAATACGTGGCGCGGCGGGTGCGCGGGCAGGGCGGGTGGCAGTAGGCAGGCCAGAAAAAACGGCCGGCTGCCGGGTTATATGGCGAGCTGTTTTCCATCGCCACTGGCCCGCGTTAGCTAGCGTCTGAGGCGGCGCCTCCTGCCTCAGCCGTGACGAAGCCCCGACCCACACCCGGCAGCTACGGCCAGCGACTTAGCTTTGCCCGTCCCAGCAGTAGAATAATTTAGCCTACTGCCCGCTCATGCCCTTATTCACCCGTCTTTCGTGGAGTATTTTCCTGGTAATGCTGCTGGCCGGGTGCGACGGCGGGGGCGGCTCGGGTGGTAAAAAAGCCGGTAAAGCCGGAGCCACTAAATCCGTCTATCCCGACTTTCACTACCGCACCGACGACGTGACCGGCCCCGCCCCGACGGCCCCCGCTCGGCTGCCAGTGGACATTTACCTCGACGCGACGCTCTCGATGAAAGGGTTTTCGCGGCCCCAGAATACTGCGTTTTCCAGCCTGCTCGAAGGCATTGAGGCCACGGTGCAGAACGCGACCAAAAGCTCCGACCTGCGCTTTTTTAAGTACGGGCGCTCGGTGGCGCGTATGCAGCGGGCTGATTTCGTGGCCGCCCGCCACAGCCAGGCGCTGTGGGACGACAAGGGTTTCAGCTCCCAAACCAATTTCGCCCAGGCCGTGGACAGCACCAAGGCGGGCCGCGTGTCCATCTTCATCACTGATTTATTCTACGCCGACGCCGACGCCAACAAGGTCGTGGCCGCCATCCAGGACAAGTGCTTTTCCAAAGACATCGAAATGGGCCTGCTGGGGCTGAAAAGCGACTTCGATGGCTACGTGGCCGACGTGCAGCCGCCGGTGAAAGTGGTGGGCAGCCGGCCGCTCTACCTGCTCGTGTTCGGCTCGAAAGCGAATATCAACCTCATCTTTTCGGCTTTCCGCAACCAGCCCTACGCCCAGGCCGACGAGGTACTGCTGCTGACCAAATACCCGGTAAAAAGCTTCCGCGTCGCCGCGCCCAAAGCCCGCGATAGCAAGGCCATCAACATGGCCTCGGCCCGCAACCAGTTTGCGGACCTGGGCAACGTGTTCGCCTTCAACTGGAACGCCGACAAGGGCGTGCAGGGCACCGTGGACTACGCCATCACCTACGAGGCCGAGCCGTTCACGCTGCCCATCAGCCCTGGCAGCCTGAAAGCGCATATTTTCCGCAAGGAATCAGCGGCCCGTGATTCGGTCGCCGACGAGCAGAGCCTGACGCTGCTCAACCCGACAGTGGACGGCGGCAAAATTGCCGGCAAGGCCCAGGTGAGCCTGAAGACTCCGGAGAAAGGGTATACGGCCTATCAGCTTACCTGGCAGTACGACAACCTGGGCAAAGTGACGCTGCCGGCCTGGATTGCGGCCAATTCGACCGCCGATTTTTCGCAGGCTAGTCCGCAGGAAGACAAGCTTAAAACCTTGGGCCTGGATAATTTCGTGCGCAACCTCGCGGTGAGTTCGGCCACGCAGTTCGAGCCGAAATACGGGCGGCTGTACCTGGTTTTTATTCGCAAGTAATTCGCGACTTTTTCGTTTCTTCCATTCTTTTGCTCCGCTGCCCGTTCGATGAAAAATGCCCCGATGAATTACCTGGTTACGCTGGCCCTGAGTGGGTTGCTGTGGGCGGTGTTCGCGATTTTCCTGGTCGGTTACTTCACCGAAGGGCCGAGCCTGGCCCTGAAAAGCCCCGAAGACCTGGCCACCGAGCTGCGGGCCGTGTTCGGGGTGGCGGCGCTGCTGGGCGCGGCCCTGGCCTGCTACTGGTACGCCTACGGCAGCCAGCCCAGCACGGCCACCAAGCTCAGCGAGGCCAAGGGCAAGTACAGCCAACTGTTTGTCATGCTGGTGTTTCTGAGCGTCGTGCTGACGGCCGTGCTCTGGTACCTCAACAAAAATGAGGGCATGGAGCCCAAGTGGTTCGCCATTTATTTCGGGGTGAATTTCGTGCTCACGGCCCTGCTCTATTGGCTGAGCACGTTCCTGTTTTCGCCGCGCGCGGTCGAGAATGTGCCCTACGCCAAATAACGGGTTTTGAGGTGCCGCCTGTTCCTCCGCTCAGTCCTCATTCCACAGCCTAAACTACTATGCAAGAGAATTTTCTGATTGGCATCGGCGGCACGGGCTCGCGGGTGCTTGAGGCGTTTGTGCATTGCTGCGCGGCCGGGTTTGGGCCGACGGGCAAGGTGCATCTGATGCTCATCGACCCCGACGCGGGCAACGGCAACCTGACGCGCACCAAAACCCTGATTGAGCAGTACCGGCAGCTGCGCAAGACGTTTCGGCGCGAGGAAGGCAACGCGGCGTTTCAGACCGAACTGTATATTCCGGAGGACGGGGCGTTCGTGTGGTCTATTTTCGACGAGGCCGACCAGACGCTCAAAAAGTACATCGGCTACGCCAACCTGCGCTCGCAGGACGGGCCGCTGGCCGACGTGGCCGACCTGCTTTTTACCCAGGCCGAGCTCGATACCAAGCTCAACGAGGGCTTTCGGGGGCACCCGTCGATTGGGGCGGTGGTGATGGCCGACCCGCCGATGGATAAGTACCCGTTTAAGATGCTGAGGGATAATATGCCCTCGGAGGCCGGCGCGGGGCGGGTGTTTCTGGTGGGGTCCATTTTTGGGGGTACCGGCGCGGCGGGCTTCCCCACGCTGGGGGCCGAAAAGGTGCTCAAATTCAACGATGAGCTGCAAACCAAGCTGGGCGAAAACCGCAGCAAGGTGCTGCTGGGCGGCGCGCTCGTGCTGCCGTATTTCGACTTCGCGGTCGATAATACCAAGAGCGAGCAGATGTTCGTAACGCCCCAGGATTTCCCGATGGCGACTAAAGCGGCGCTGCACTACTACAACGACAAGCAGCTGGCCTTCGACCAGTATTACTTTATCGGCGACTCGTTAGGGCAGAAGGTGGGTAACTTTTCGCCGGGCACCTCGTCGCAGGAAAACCGGCCGCACTACGTGGAACTGGCCTCGGCGCTGGCCGCGTTCGACTTTTTCCGGCAGGAAACGCCGCGCGACGGGGCCGAGAAAAGCTATTTCATCGCCAGCCGCGAAACCCCGACCGTGACCTGGGACCAGCTCCCGCTCTCGCGCAGCGGCGACGAGCTGGCCGGGCTGCGCAACCAGTTTCGGGCGGCCATCGGCGAATTTACGCTTTTCTGCTACACGTATCTTACTGTTGGCCACCGATTTCTGGACCCGGCCAACCGCAAGGAGGCTCAGGCCGCGCCCTGGCACAAGGACAGCTTTCGGGGCGAGAGCGCCCGCGAAGACCCCGCCCATCAAGATAATGACGAGCTGCACAAGCTGGCCACGACCTACGCCCGCCTGTTTTTGAAGTGGGTAACCGACCTCGACGACGGGGCCAACGTGCGCCTGATGGCCGCTGACCTCATCGGCACTACGGAAAAAAGCGCCGACGGCCGCGACCGGCTCAAGCTCAAAAACCCCTACGAGCACAAGCAGAACATCGGCCGCCTGCGCCGCGAGCAAGCCACGGGCAAAGATTTCGACTACTATATGGCGGCGGTGCTCAACAACAGCCAGATAAAAGACACGACCCAGGATGCGGCCGATAAGTACTTGAATATATTTTTCCGGGCCGCGCGGAAGTTTAACCAGGATAACGCGGCGGTGGGGTAGCCCCACCCCCTAGCCCCCTCCCCTGCGGGGGAGGGGGGACTAGCTCTAGTCTCTAATCAGCTAATTTACAGTTTTTTAGATCTAGAGACTAGTCCCCCCTCCCCCGCAGG
>JANXNW010000212.1 GCA_025353905.1 Hymenobacter sp. | reverse complement strand
GGTTGGAGCGGGCTGGCCAGCCAGCGCCCACCCGGAGTCATTACGCTTACGCATGGATGGCAGCATTTTCAACGGCTATATGGAGGGTGGAAACTCGCGCAAGGACTTGTGTGTACACCCTAGCTCCACGGGAGAGGGGGGAACTAGTCCTAGTTCTAGTTTCTAATCCAACGTCGTCTATTCTAGAGCTAGAACTAGGGCTAGTTCCCCCCTCTCCACGGGAGAGGGGGGCTAGGGGGGTGAGGTGAGTGCCCGGCGAGCCGCGTCCGGCCAGTCTAAAATAAGCTGACCACAGCGCACCCAACAACCCTCAAACGGGTACGATTCCGCCTACTTATTTCTCGCTCATGCTGCGCAAAACCTTTCTCTTTTTGCTGCTGGCCCTGGGGCTGCTGCTGGCCGTGCTAGTCGTCAATACGCTGCGTTTCACGCCAAAGCAGCCGGCGGCGCTCCCGGCGCGGCCGGCCATGGCGAGGGCCGCGGCGGAATCTGACAGCGCCCTGGCGCATTTGCAGCGGCTGGTGCGGTTCCAAACCGTGTCGTACGAGGATTCTAGTCGGCTCGACACGGCGCAGTTTCTGGGGCTGCACCGCTTTCTGCGGCGTACGTATCCGCGGCTGCACCGCCAGCTGAGCCGCGAGCTGGTGGGGCGCTACACGCTGCTCTACCGTTGGGCGGGCCGCGACTCCAGCCTGCGGCCCGCCGTGCTGCTGGCCCACCAGGACGTGGTGCCGATTGAGCCGGCCACGCGCGGCCAGTGGCGATTCCCGCCCTTCGGCGGCACCGTGGCCGAGGGGCAGCTCTGGGGCCGGGGCAGCACCGACAACAAAGCCAACCTGACGGCCCAATGCGAGGCCGTCGAGCACCTGCTGGCCCAGGGCGTGCAGCCCGAGCGTACCGTGTACTTCGTGTTCGGGCACGACGAAGAAGTGGGCGGCAAGGCCGGCGCGCGGCGCGTGGCGGGCCTGCTACGGCAGCGCGGCGTGGTGCCCGAGTTTGTGCTCGACGAGGGCCTGTTCGTCACGGCCGAGCGCATTCCGGGGATGCAGGGCCGGCCGGTGGCCCTCATCGGCACGGCCGAAAAAGGGTTTCTCACCCTGGAGCTGTCGGCGGCCGTGAACGGCGGGCATTCGTCCATCCCCGAAGCCACGACCGCGCTGGGCCTGGTGAGCCAGGCCGTGACGACGCTCAACGGCCATGCGTTTGAGGCCGCGCTCACGCCGTCGATGCAGCAGTTTGCCGACCACGTGGGGCCGCACCTGCCGTTTGGGCAGCGGCTAGCTTTTGCTAACCGCTGGCTTTTCACGCCCCTCATTCTCAGCACCTACCTCAAGTCGGCGGGCGGGGCGGCGGCCGTGCGCACGACGATGGTGCCCACCATTTTCCAGAGCGGGGTGAAGGACAACGTGGTGCCGACCGCCGCCCGCGCCACGCTCAACCTGCGCCTGCTGCCCGGCCTCAGCTCGGCGGCGGCCCTGGCCCAGGTGCGCGCCTGGCTGCCCGACCCGCGCGTGAAAGTGACCGTGGTGCCCAACGAAATCGCCGAGCCGTCGCCGGAAACGGGGCAGCCGGCGGCCGCGCTCGGCTACCAGCTCATCGAACGCCACATCCGGCAGCAGGTGCCGGAAGTCATCACCACGCCGTTCCTGTTCGTAGCGGCCTCCGACTCGCGGCACTTCGCCACCCTCACGCCCAACGTCTACAAGTTCTCGCCCATGACCGACCCGGTCGCCCTCCACGGCATCAACGAGCACCTGAGCGTGGCTTCCTTCCAGCACTGCCTCGGCTTTTACGAAGGGCTGCTGCGCGACCTGCGCTAACGCTTTCCCAGACCGCACCATAAAAAGCAGCAAAAAAGGCCGGAAGCAACAGCTTCCGGCCTTTCGGCAGTCATTCACAAAATTCGTGGAATTCGTGTGAAATTCGACTAATCCGTGATTTATTTACCGTCTACTTCTTCGTAATCCACGTCGGTCACCTGGTCGGCGGGCTGGCCTTGCTGCCCGTTGCCAGGGTTACCGTTGCCACCCGGCCCGCCCGCGCCGCCGAAGTCGGCACCCGGCTGCCCGTCCTGGGTGCCACCGGCGGCATACATCTCCTGCGAGGCGGTTTCCCAGGCTTTATTGAGGGCTTCCACGCCGGCATCGATGGCGGCGAGGTCCTTGCTTTCGTGGGCCGTTTTGAGGTCGGCGAGCGCGCCTTCCACGGCCGTCTTGTTGCCGCCGCTGAGCTTTTCGCCAAACTCCTTAAGTTGCTTTTCAGTCTGGAAAATGAGCGAGTCGGCCTGATTGAGCTTGTCGATACGCTCAATTTCGGCGCGGTCGGCGGTTTCGTTGGCTTTGGCTTCGGTGCGCATCCGCTCGATGTCGGCATCGGTGAGGCCCGAGCTGGCTTCGATGCGGATTTTCTGCTCCTTGCCGGTGCCCTTGTCCTTGGCCGTTACGTTGAGAATGCCGTTGGCATCAATGTCGAAAATAACCTCAATCTGCGGCACACCGCGCGGGGCGGGCGGAATCGAGTCGAGGTGAAACTTGCCGATGGTGCGGTTCTGGTTGGCCAGCGGGCGCTCGCCCTGCAGCACGTGGATTTCCACGCTCGGCTGCTGGTCGGAAGCCGTCGAGAACACCTCCGATTTCTTGGTCGGAATCGTCGTGTTGGCCTCAATCAGGCGCGTGAAGCGGCCGCCCATCGTCTCGATGCCCAGCGAGAGCGGGGTCACATCGAGCAGCAGCACGTCCTTCACCTCGCCCGTGAGCACACCGCCCTGAATGGCCGCGCCGATGGCTACCACCTCGTCGGGGTTCACGCCCTTGCTGGGCTTCTTACCGAAAAACTTCTCGACTTCCTCCTGAATGCGCGGGATGCGGGTCGAGCCACCCACCAGAATCACCTCGTTGATGTCGGCCACCTTGAGGCCGGCCGCGTCGAGGGCTTCCTGCACGGGCTTCATCGAGCGGCGCACGAGGTCATCGGCGAGCTGCTCGAACTTGGCCCGGCTCAGCTTGACCACCAGGTGCTTGGGGCCGCTGGCGGTAGCCGTGATGTAGGGCAGGTTGATTTCGGTTTCGGTCGAGCTCGACAGCTCCACCTTGGCTTTTTCGGCGGCTTCCTTCAGGCGCTGCAGGGCCATCGCGTCGTTGCGCAGGTCGAGGCCCTCATTGTCGGTTTTGAACTGCTCGGCCAGGAAATTAATAATCACCTGGTCGAAGTCATCGCCGCCGAGGTGGGTGTCGCCGTTGGTGCTGAGCACCTCAAACACACCGTCGCCCAACTCCAGAATGGAAATGTCGAACGTGCCGCCGCCGAGGTCATAAACCGCGATTTTCTGGTCCTTGTGCTGCTTGTCCAGCCCGTAGGCCAGGGCGGCCGCCGTGGGCTCGTTGATAATGCGCTTCACGTCGAGGCCGGCGATGGCGCCGGCTTCCTTGGTGGCCTGGCGCTGGGCATCGTTGAAGTAGGCGGGCACCGTGATGACGGCTTCGGTGACGGTCGTGCCGAGGTAGTCTTCGGCGGTCTGCTTCATTTTTTGAAGCACCATGGCCGAGATTTCCTGCGGCGTGTAGGTGCGGTCGCCAATCTTGACGGACACCGTGTTGTTGGGGCCAGGCGTCAGGTCGTAGGCCACGTACTTGCCTTCGGTCGAAATCTCCGAGAAGTTGCGGCCCATGAAGCGCTTGATGCTGGCAATAGTGTTCTTGGGGTTCGTAACAGCCTGACGCTTAGCGGAATCGCCAACCTTGCGCTCGCCCTTGCCGCCGTCCAGAAACGCCACGATGCTCGGCGTCGTGCGGCGGCCTTCCGAGTTGGGAATCACGACCGGCTCGTTGCCTTCCATAACGGATACGCACGAGTTGGTGGTGCCCAGGTCAATACCAATGATTTTGCCCATGATGGGGAGAGGGTGCTGAAAAGTAAAGAAGAAAAGGAATGGCTTGTCAGGTAGCCGAGCGCGCAGATGAGAGTGCATTGCGCCGGGCCAGCGGCTGACGCGGCCGGTACAAGGCGCGTACCAGCCGGTTTTTTCTGCCACAATGACCGGGCACGGCTGTCAGACGGGCGGAGCAGACCAGGCGGCGAACCGGGCAGTGAGCCGGGCCAGAGCTGGGCAGTGAGCCGGGCCGGGCGGCGGACACCCACGCGCGCCCTTCCCCGGATACATTCGATAAAACCTATTCGGCCCACCCGCACTTTAGGCTGTGGGCGTCAGCTTCCGATAAGGCGCAGCTCTTCACTCATCTGCTCATTTTTTTCCTAATCCCCATTTTATGAAAAGCACCCTAATTCTCGCCTTCGCCGCTCTGGTCCTGGCCACGGCCTGTAAAAAAGAAGACACGCCGGCTGCCCCGGAGGCTCCGCTCCAGCTTTCGGGCACGATGAGCGGCGCGCAAGAAGCGCCCACACCCAACGCGAGCACGTCCACGGGCAGCATCAGCGGCACCTACACCAAAAGCACGAAGACCTTCAGCTTCAGCGTAGCTTACGCTGGTTTCACGCCCATCCTGGGGCACTTCCACCTGGGTGCGCCCGGCGTGGCCGGGCCGGTTACGCTCACGTATCCGTACCTGAACGTGTCGCCCATCGCCGCCTCGGTGGTGCTCACCCAGGCCCAGGAAGACGCGCTGCTCGCGCCCGGCGGCGGCCTCTACGCCAACCTGCACTCGACGGCTTTCCCCGGCGGCGAAATCCGGGGCAACGTCATCGTGAAGTAAGCCAACTGGCACTACTCCCTGCTTTCACCTAATCAGGCAAGGGCCGGCCACTTCAGTGGCCGGCCCTTCGTGTTTTAAGCAGCTTATCTGAGCGACGTTAGGCCCCTGGCTCGCATCTTTGCCGCGCCCCACCGGTGGGGCCTTTCTGCACTTATAACCTATGCGCTATTTTTCCGCCCTGCTGCTGGGGCTTGCGGTAAGCGCCGCCCAGGCTCAGCAAGCGCCGCCCGCGCCCCCCAAAC
>JANXNW010000191.1 GCA_025353905.1 Hymenobacter sp. | reverse complement strand
ATCGCCCAGCCCGACGTGCGCCCGGAACAAGCCCGCGAACCGCGCCCGCAGCCAGCGGTGGCGGGTGCAGACCAGCGCCGGCCGGGCCGGCGGCGGGCCAACCGGCCCCATGCCTAAGTGGTGCAGCACCCGCAAGGTGCCTGCGATGCCTTCCTCGATGCCAGCCTCGTCGAGGCGCAGGCTTTCGCCGGTTTCAAACACGATAATGGGTTTGCCCAGCCCCTGGGCAGTGGCGCGCAGCGAGCCAGGCCGCAGGCGGGCGTGCAGGGTGAAGGGCGCGGCAAACGCGGCGGCGAGCGCGTCGGTAGCGGGGTCTTCGCCCAGTACGCAGCGCACCTGCGGGTGGTTGGCGCGGGCCGCCCCGCCGGTGTGGAAATCCAGCCCATAGTCCACCAACGGCATTATTTCGCGCATGAAGCGGTGCGCTACCCGGCTGGCTACCGACCCGCGCGGGTGGCCCGGAAACGAGCGGTTCACGTCCTTGCCGTCGGGCACGTCGCGGCTGAAGTTCAGGAATCCGTAAATATTCAGAATCGGGATGGCCACGACCGTGCCGCAGCTGGGCTGCAGCAGGTCGCGCCGCACGAGCCGTCGGATGATTTCGATGCCGTTCACCTCGTCGCCGTGCATACCGGCCATGAGCAGCAGCGTCGGGCCCGGCCGGAGCGCCCGAATCACGTGGACCGGCACGTCGATGATGGCCCCGCTGGGCAGCTTCGAGATGACGAGCCGCGTGAGCACCCGCTCGCCGGGGGCGATGCGCAAACCGTTGAGGGAGAGTAATTCGGCGGGGTTGGGCAAGGAAGGTTAGTCCGCAGCCGGGGCCGACAGCTTTTTATTGCGGAAGTAGTTGCGGTACGCCCGAACCAAGGATGGAAAGGTCACTACCAGCGAAAAGTAAAAGAACGGATTGGACTTCCAGGTCGGAAGATGCTCGAAGGAATCCGTTACCGATGCCAGTCCCAAACTGGCCGCCGCCAGCCACCAGAGTGTCAGCCAGACGAGGATGCGGCGGGTAGGTTTAAGGAACCAATCATTAGGATGTACGGTAGCCATGAGCTGATAAACTAGGGGAAGCAATAAATCCACCGCAAGATACTACTCGCGCTTAATTGGCCTGTCCAGCTTCAGGGGCCACTTTCTTACGCTTGGGCTTCTCCTTACCGCCGCGCTTGCGCAGGGTCAATTCGGCGGTGTAATCAACCAAGCGCCCGGCAATATCCAGGCCCGTGGCTTTTTCTATACCTTCGAGGCCGGGCGAGGAGTTTACTTCGAGCACGAGCGGGCCGCGCTTGCTCTGGAGCATGTCCACGCCGGCCACGCCCAAGCCCAGAGCTTTGGCGGCGAGCAAAGCGGCCGCTTTTTCGGCCCGGCTCAGCTTGACGAGCGTGCCCACGCCGCCGCGGTGCAGGTTCGAGCGAAACTCACCCTCCTGGCCCTGGCGGCGCATGGCCCCCACCACCTCGCCGTTCACGACGAACGCGCGCACGTCGGCCCCTTTCGCCTCCTGAATGAATTCCTGCACCAGGATGCGGGCCTTGAGGTTGTGGAACGCCTCGATGACGGACTGCGCGGCCTTCACGCTCTCGGCCAGCACTACGCCCAGGCCCTGGGTGCCTTCCAAGAGCTTGATGATGACCGGCGCGCCGCCCACCTGCTCGATAAGGGCGGGTACGTCGTCGGTGAAATTGGTGAACGCCGTTTTGGGCATCCCCACCCCGGCGCGGCTCAGAATCTGCATCGAGCGGAGCTTGTCGCGCGAGCGCACGATGGCCTGGCTTTCGACAGCGGTGCGCACCTTCATTAGCTCGAACTGCCGCACCACAGCCGTGCCGTAAAACGTGACCGAGGCCCCGATGCGCGGAATAATGGCATCGGGCCGGGCCAGCGGCTGGCCCTGGTAAATGATGCTGGGCTGGCCCTTTTCGAGCACCAGGTTACACTGCAAATGGTCGATAACCAGGGCCTCGTGGCCGCGCTCGACGGCCGCCGCCACCAACCGCTGCGTGGAGTAAGAGCGCGGCTCACGCGAGAGGACAACTAGCTTCATAGCCTAAAGGAACGGTACCGGACCGCGAATGTCGGCGCTTATACGGCCGGCCCGTCGGCCCGACTAGCTTTGGCGGCTTTAGCGGCGACATCACGGCGGGCGACATCGACCACGAAGCGGCCCTGGCGCAGCAGCGAGCGGCCCAGCAGCACGGGGTGGCGCAGGTCGGAGCGGTCGGCGAGCGAAAACTCGGTTTCGAGGTCCTCGCCGTAGAGCCGCACCACGGTGCGAATGACGTAGCGCACCTGTACCTCGCCGTTGGACGAGCGGATGGGCCGTTGGCTGAACTCGCTGAAGGCCAGCGCCCGGCCGTCGGTGGCGGGGTGGCCGGGGTCGAGCAGGCGCACGTGCAGCACGGGCCGGCCGGTGGCCGGGTCGGGGGCGAGACGCAGGCCCGCGCAGTGGATGGCGCTGGTGTAAGCGCCCGTATCGACTTTGGCCGCCACGCCGCGCAAGCCCAGGGCGGGCAGGTCGATGTGTTCGCGGCGGCCGAGCAGGCGTTTGGGGGGGCGCGGTTTCATACCCGCAATATCGGGTTGATGTGCTGATGTGGTGGATGTGAAAAT
Organism: Hymenobacter sp.; assembly: GCA_025353905.1. Lineage (GTDB taxonomy): Bacteria > Bacteroidota > Bacteroidia > Cytophagales > Hymenobacteraceae > Hymenobacter. The sequence continues at coordinate 2,272 of JANXNW010000191.1, read as the reverse complement.
GTGCTGATTGCTCCAACAGAAACTTTGGTCACAATTCGCACATCAGCACATTAATCGCATCGGCACATCAAACTCATCAAGCTTGCGCCCGCAGCCGCTCAAACTCGCGCTGGGTGCGCTCGGCACTGTTCAACCCGCTGTAGGCGGCCACGCCCTGAAAGAGCACGGCGATGCCCCAAAATAAGCTCGTCCAGACGGGCCAGGGCAACTCGTGGCGCCCCCCGTGCGAATCCGGCGTGAAAGCGTAGAGCAGCCACAGGCCGGCATTGATGATGAGAAAAATCAGCAGGTGGCTCTGAAACTTGGTGCGCGAGCGGGCAATGCGCCACAGCTGCTGGTCGCGGACGGAAAGAGGGACGGCGGTGAGGCTAACGGGTTGCATGGCAGTCAGGGGGTTAAGTGGTTGAAAGCGTTGGTCAAAAGTAGCTTTTCACCCACCCCGCCCGCAACTTGCCGTTGCCGAAGCAGCAACAGATGCAACCGAAGCCGCTCAAACGCCGTCTGGGGCGTGGTTTCTGGTTTCTGGTTTCTGGTTTCTTATTCTCAGGGCGTCGGTTCATGCAGGGTTCCACGATGAGGGCAGCATTTCACAAAACTGATATTGTGCTACCTTGCTTGGCTCAAGTTCGAAACAACAAACAACAAACATGCTAACCCGCCTGCGCGTCGTCCAGGGCGACATCACCAAGCTGACTACCACGGCCATCGTCAATGCGGCCAACTCGTCGCTGCTCGGCGGCGGGGGCGTGGACGGGGCCATCCACCGCGCCGGCGGCCCGCAGATTCTGGCAGAATGCCGGGCCATTCGCGCCCGGCAGGGCGGCTGCCGCCCCGGCGAGGCCGTGCTTACCTCGGGCGGACGGCTGCCGGCCACGCATGTCATTCATACCGTGGGGCCGGTCTGGCAGGGCGGCCAGCGCGGCGAGCCGAACTTGCTGGCCGCCTGCTACCGCAACTGCCTGCGCATCGCCGCCGAGCAGGAGATGGAGTCGGTCGCCTTCCCAGGCATCAGCACCGGCATCTATGGCTACCCGAAGGCGGAAGCAGCGGCCGTGGCGAGCCACGAAATTCGGCAGTGGCTGGCTACGCACGAGTGGCCGCGCGAGGTGGTGCTGGTGGCGTTTGACGACGAGGCGCGGGTGCTGTACGAGCAGCAACTAACCTGATGGCAGTGCCGAGGGCAAATCTCAGACTTGTGTGCGAGCTGCGTATGCAAGTCTGAATCAACCCATTAATAATTAGTCGATTGCCTCAGGCCGCCACGCCGAGACCCTCCACCTGGTCGGCTACCTGGCGCATGAGCCAGAGCGGAGTGCTCGTGGCCCCGCAAATGCCGACCGTGGCCGCGCCCGCGAACCAGGCATCGGCTAATTCGTGCTCGTTCTCGATGAAATACGAGCGCGGGTTTACGGCGTTCACTACCGAAAAAAGGGCTTTGCCATTCGAGCTTTTGCGGCCGCTCACGAACAAAATCACGTCGTGTTCGCGGGCGAAGTTGGCGAGCTGCGGCTCGCGGTTGCTCACCTGCCGACAGATGCTGTCGTTGGCATCGAAGCTTTCGAGCGAGCCGCCGGCTGCCGCGATGCGGGCTTCGATGAGCGCCTTCATGTGGTAGAAGCCGGCCGTGCTCTTGGTCGTCTGGCTGAAGAGCGTCACGGGCCGGCTGAAATCCACCTGGTCGAGGTCGGCCTCATTCATCACCACCAGCGCCTGGTTGCGGGTCTGGCCCGTGAGGCCGATGACTTCGGCGTGGCCGGGCTGCCCGTAGATGACGACCTGACCGCCCGCGCGGGTGCTGGCATCGAAGGCGTGCTTAACGCGGTTTTGCAGCTTGAGCACCACCGGGCAGCTCGCGTCAATCAGCTCCAGGTTGTTCTGGAGGGCCAATTGGTAGGTTTCGGGCGGCTCGCCATGGGCGCGAATGAGCACCTTGCAGTCGTGGAGCGTACCGAGCTGCTCGCGGTCAATCACGCGCAGGCCCTGCTGGTGCAGGCGCTCGACTTCCATGCGGTTGTGCACAATGTCGCCGAGGCAATACAGCGTGTGCGCTTCGCCCGGCGCGTGGTGCTGAAGCTCGTCCTCCGCCATCTGAATGGCAAATTCGACCCCAAAACAATACCCGGAGTTCTTGTCGATAGTAACCTGCATGGTGATGTCTAAACCCCCCGCGCGGCCTCCGGGTTCGGCGCGGGCAAAGGTAGGGCGGCTTTCAGATGAGGAGGTGATTAGGTGAGAAGTCGGTCATTGCTTCGCTGCGCTCGCAATGACCGAC
>JANXNW010000211.1 GCA_025353905.1 Hymenobacter sp. | reverse complement strand
GGTCGCGCTGGGGGGCATCCTCGCGCATCAAGCACAAGTAAGAGACAGCAAAGGCCCATTCTTCATCTGACACATCACTGGGGTAACTTCGCGTAGCAGTCATACCTCAAATTTACTCCCAAGTGCATAACAGGCTCTAGGGGCCTGCGTGTCCATATAGTCCACGAGCTGGAGCAGGCGCTCGGAGGTGAAGCCGCCGAAGCCGCGCGTACTCAGGTTCGAGGAGAACATGCTCGTCGTGTTGGCATCCACGCCCTTGAGGTGGCCCAGGTCGGTGAGCAGGTCGGGCGAGGTGAGACGCGCCAGCTGCTCGGTATTGAGCTTATCCACGGTGGCCGGCGCTTGCAGGGAGCGCTCCTCAACCCGCGAGGCCGACACCACCACTTCGTTGATGGCCGTCGGGCTCGATGCCATTACGATGCGCAGGGGCTGGTCGAAGCTGCGCACCGTATCGAGCTGCGTTTCGAAGCCCACAAAACTTACGGAGAGCACTAGTGGCAGCTAGGTTTGTTCCGATACCGGAAAAACGAACCGGCCCTCGCTGTTACAGGACGCGCCCTGGTAGCTGCCCTTGATAAAGACCGTGGCCCCGGGCAGAGCCTCGCCCGCGTCGGTTTGCACCACGCCGGTCAGGGTTTGTCCGCCCTGGGCTTGCGCCAGCAGGGCGTTGCCGCCGAGCACAACAGTTAGGAGAAGGGAGAAGAAGTGTTTCATGCGGGAAATTAAAAAAGTGTAAAAAAGAAAATGGTGAGTAAGCAGTCAGAATCAAGCAGCAAGTAGTCCGAATTCAACGTGATGTCTTTTAGTCGCTTGACGAGGATTTTTCGGCCTATTGCTTACGCCTTGATACTTGAGCAGTGACCTTCGGCAAAGTCCAGTGGGGCGGCGTGGCAAGCGCTAAGCTGGTCAGCCGCTTGGCAGATGGATAAGGCAGGGTTGTTTTAGACGCTTAATTCGCCGCAACTCTGGGTTTTAGTCATAGTTTTTTGAGTGAGGTCAGGCAATTTAAGGTCAAAACCACCCGCTAACGACCTGCGCCATACCTATCTGTTTTGTCCGTCTTACCGTGGCGTATAGTAGAGCGACGGTCGTGGCGACATAGAAATCTGGAACAGATTCAGAACAGTTCTGCTTGAAGACTCACAAAACTAACACAGCGCGGCCTATGCCGCAACACGTTAAAGCTAAACTATAGTTAGGTTTCCTTTTTTTCCGGCCATGCGTCTGCGCACCTGGTCGGACTTGCTCGCGGGCCGCTCGCCTCAAGGTTGTTGGGCCATGCCACTGTACCCGAAGCCCGGCAGGACGCAGCCTTTGCCGCGTCCTGGCATCGAACGCCTGCCGGAGTCTTTGGTAAACGCAGGTCGACGGGCGGCCGCGTACATTGGCCGGAGAACTGTTCCTCCCCGCTCTTTTCGCCCTTCCTGCCCATGCGTGCCCTCCTGTTCTGCCTTACCCTGACGCTGGCCCTGGGCCCGCAGGTCCCCATCCGTGCGCAGCGCGCGGCCAGCCGTCCGACGCTGCCGCCGCTCACGGCCCACGACGCGCGCATCAACGCGCTCATTCAACAAATGACACTGGCCGAAAAAGTGGCTTTCGTGCACGCTAACTCGGCCTTTACCAACCCCGGCGTGCCGCGCCTGGGGGTGCCCGAGCTGGTGATGTCGGACGGGCCGCACGGGGTGCGGCCCGAGCAGGGGCGCACCTGGCAGGCTCCGCCGCCGGCCGCCGCCGACTCGGGCACCTACCTGCCGGTGGGCGTGGCCCTGGGCGCGACCTGGAACCCGGCCCTGGGCTACGCCTTCGGCACGACGCTGGGCCAGGAAGCGGCCGCGCGCGGCAAGGACGTGATTCTGGGGCCGGGCATCAACATCATGCGCTCGCCGCTCAACGGCCGCAACTTCGAGTACCTGAGCGAAGACCCCTACCTGGTGTCGCAAATGGTGGTGGGCTACGTGCGCGGCGTGCAGGACCAGGGCGTGGCGGCCTGCGTGAAGCACTACGCGCTCAACAATCAGGAAACCAATCGTTTCAAGGTCAATGTCGAAGTGAGCGAGCGGGCACTGCGTGAAATTTACCTGCCGGGCTTCCGGGCGGCCGTGCGTCAGGGCGGCGTGTATACGGTGATGAGTGCCTACAACCTGGTGCGCGGCCACTACGCCTCGCAGAGCGACTATTTGCTGAATCAGGTGCTGAAGAAAGAGTGGGGCTTTCAGGGGGCCGTCATCAGCGACTGGGCCGCCGTGCACAATACCCTGGAAGCGGCCCGCGCCGGCCTCGACCTGGAAATGGGCACCGACCTCGATATGCTGCCCAACCCGAACTACAACCGCTTCTTTTTTGGCGACTCGCTGCTGGCGCTCGTGCGCCGGGGCCGGGTGCCCGAGGCCGTGCTCGACGACAAAGTGCGGCGCCTGCTGCGGGTGATGTACGCCACGCACGTGCCGGACAAGAGCCAGCGCCCGGCCGGCTCGCGCAACACGGCCGCCCACCAGGCCACCGCCCGCCAGGTGGCCGAAGAAGCCGTAGTGCTGCTCAAAAACTTCGGAGATTTTCTGCCCCTGCAAAAAGACAAACTGAAGCGCGTGGCCGTTATCGGGGCCAACGCGACGCGCCTCAATGCCTACGGCGGCGGCAGCTCGCAGGTGCGGGCCAAGTTCGAGATTACGCCCCTGCAAGGCTTGCGGGACGAGCTCGGCGCGGGCGTGGAGGTGATTGCGGTGCCCGGCTACCGCATTGGGCGCGGCCAGCGCGCCGACCCAGTTCTCATCGCCGAAGCCGTGGCCGCTGCCAAAGCGGCTGATGAGGCCGTGGTGGTCGTTGGCTGGACCCACGGCTACGACTACGCCAAGTGGGCCGACAATGCTTACGACGCCGAAAACACCGACAAGCCCGACCTGCCCCTGCCCTTCGGCCAGGACGAGTTGATTACGGCCGTGCTGGTTGCCAACCTGCGCACGGTCGTCGTGCTGGTGGGCGGCGGCCCGGCCGACGTCTCGGCCTGGGCGCCCAGCGCGCCGGCCATCGTGCAGGCCTGGTATGGTGGGCAGGCGGGCGGCGCGGCGCTGGCCGGCGTGTTGCTGGGCCGGGTCAATCCGTCGGGCAAGCTGCCCGTCACCTTCCCCGTCCACCTGGACGACGTACCCGCCCAGAAGCTCGGCGAGTACGGCTACGGCAAGGCGCGGCCCGATTCGGCCACGGTGCGCTATAAGGACGATATTTTCGTGGGCTACCGCTACTACGACACCTACAAAGTGGCCCCGGAGTTCGCCTTCGGCCACGGGCTGAGCTACACCACGTTTGGCTACAGCAACCTGCGCGTGGTGCCCGGCCCGCAGAGTGTCAGGGTCAGCTTCACGCTCACCAACACCGGCCGCCGGGCGGGGGCTGAGGTGGCGCAGCTCTACGTGCAGGCCCCCGGCGGCGGCCCCGTGCCGCGCGCCGCCCAGGAGCTGAAAGGCTTCGAGAAAGTGCAGCTGGCCCCCGGCCAGGCGCGCACGGTGACGCTCGTGCTCGACCGCCGCGCGTTCGAGTATTACGACGAGGCTGGTAAGAAATGGGCGCTCGTGCCGGGCAGCTACGGGCTGCGGGTGGGAAGCTCCTCGCGCGACCTCCGGCTGACGGGCGCGGTGGCGCGCTGAAAGAGTGAGCTTGTTGCAAAAAAGCTGGTCATTGCGTAAGTCCTGAGCGAAATTTATTCCGCAGCTTCCTCGGCTGCTTCGCGAATTCGCTCCCGCGCTTCGAGCCGGTCGAGCGCGTCGACGGCTTCCAGCTCGGCATCCTGCTCGCGCCAGCCAGCGGGCTCGTGGCTCAGGCGCAGGTAAATCGGGTAGTGGTCGGAGCCGATGTGAGGCAGCCGCTCGATGGCTGCCACCCGGAAGTGGGCCGAGTGAAACACGTGGTCGAGCGGCCAGCGCAGTAGGCGGTAGTCGGCGTGGAAAGTGGGCAGCAGCCCGCGCCCGATGCGTGGGTCAAGCAGGCGCGAGAGCCGCCGAAACAGGCCCGAGGTGCGGCTCCAGGCCACGTCGTTGAGGTCGCCGGCCACGATGGTCGGCCCGTCGTGGTGCTGAATGGCGCGGCCCACGACCAGCAGCTCGGCATCGCGGCGGGTGCTGGTTTTGCTCTCTTGCGGGGCCGGCGGCTTGGGATGCACGAAGTGCAGATTCACCTCCAGCCCGCTGCCCAGCCGCACCCGCCCGTGGAAGGACGGAATGCCGGGGTCGAGCAGAAACTTGATTTGCTTATCGACCAGCGGCAGGCGCGAGAAAACCAGCATCCCGTACGTGTTGGGCAGCGGCGCGTGGCAGGTGTGGGGCAGCGCGTCCTCGATGCCGCGCAGCTGGCTCAGCCACCACTCGTCGGTTTCGAGGGCCAGCACCAGGTCGGGCCGGTACTGGCGAATGAGAGCCAGGCAGCGGCTCGCGTCGCGGTTGTACTGCAGCACGTTGGTGACCAAAATACTGAAGTGGTGGTCGTCGTCGGTAGCCGGGCGCTGGCTGTCGCGCACCTGTTTGCGGTGCAGCCGCGTGTAGGGCCAGATGTGCCAGGCTTGAAAAAGCAGTGCCGCACCCAGCGCCAGCAGCGCGGCGGTGCGGGGTACGCCGCCCGGCAGCGGCCCCGTCCCGAGCGCCAGCAGCAGCAAGCTCAGCGCCAGCCCGGCCCCGATTTGCAGGCGCGGAAAGTCGCAGACCCGAATCCACCACGCGGTGTGGCGCAGCAGCGGCAGCAGCGTACCGAGCAGGCCCACGGCGCCGAGCGCTAGAGCGAGGTAAGTCAAAATAAGCACGTGGGCAAATGTAGGGCAAGCTTTAGCTGCCACCGGAGAGCCAGCGTGGCGCGGCTAAGGCTAACGGCCTTCAGCCCGCGGGCCGCTGTCCCTGCCCACGACTAGCTGTCGGTCAGAGAAAGGGAAGGGGCACCCAGCGAGGCTACCAGCACGCCCTTCAGCCAGTCGGGTCGCCTGAGTGAGCTTTCTGGCCAGCACAGCTGCCGGATGACAAATCTTTACTTACAGTGGAGCTGTCAGCAAGGTTTTTGTCAACGGTAATTTGCTCGTAACCAATTGACCGACATATAAAAGCGGGTGAATAATAACCCGTTTACTTTTAAATGATTACCGGGAGTCTCCGCGCCCGCCGCGCCGCGGGAACGGCGCGGCGGGCGCGAACCACCCGATTCGCGCCGCCGTACAGCGCGCCCCGCGCCGCCGACCGAGGCGGCCAAACCGCCCTGGTCGGCGGTGCGAGGCGCGCCAACGACCCGTTTTTTGCCAGCCCTTTTTTGCCAGCTCGATGTCCGTTTATAAGTCAGTCGCCGCGAAGCCCGACAAGCAGGTTTTTATCAGTTTCGGCCGGGGCTTGTCGATGTTCACCATCGTGCTCTGCCACTACCTGCAGTTCGTGCCGCTGCCGCCGCTGCTGGCTAAGGGCACGCTGCTGGCCGGCGGGGGCGTGTACGCGTTCCTGTTCATTTCCAGCTACGGCCTGTCTTTTTCGCGTGCCAGCAGCTGGGCCGATTTCTACCGCAAGCGCTTTCGGAGCGTGCTGCTGCCCTACTACCTGGCGCTGACGCTGATTTTCGTCCTCAACCTGGCAGTGGGCATCTATCCCGAGGGCTGGCCGGCTTACCTGAGCCACGTGCTGCTCTACAAAATGTTCTACGAGCCATACGTGCAGAGCTTCGGGGCGCACTTCTGGTTCATTTCCACCATCGTGCAGTTTTATCTGCTCTGGCCGCTGCTGCTGGCCCTGGCGGCGCGGCTGCCGGTGGGCTGGTTCGTGGGGCTGGCTTTCGCCGTGTCGCTGCTCTACACGGGGCTGCTGCTGCGGCTCGGCGTGCAGCAGCAGCGCGTCTGGGCCAGCTCGGCCGTGCAGTACGCCTGGCTGTTCGCGCTGGGGCTGGCGGCGGCCCGGCAGCGGTGGGTGCCGCGGCTGCTGGCGCTGGGGCCGGTGCGCCACGCGCTGCTGCTGGCCGCCGGGCTGGCCGGCACGCTGCTGCTCAATCAGCTGGCCGGGGCGCGGGGCAACAGTTTCAACGACTATTTCATCTTCCTCGTCTTCGCCGCCGGGGCCATGCTGCTCTACGGGCTGGGCCAGCGGGTGCCGGCGGTGCTGCGGTTCGGGCTGTGGGTCGAGTCGTTCGGCTATTCGCTCTACCTCACGCACCTGTTCGTGTTTGCCCTCTACCTGGCCGCCCTGACCGGCGCGCGGCCCAACGCCTACACCCGCGTGGGCTTGCCGCACGTGCTTGTGGCTCTGGCCCTGAGCTTCGGCGTGGCCCTGCTGTTCGATAAGCTGGTCAAGTGGCTGCTGACCGCCCAGCCGGGGCCGGTTGCGCTCCCACTCCCGGCTCCGACCCCCGCCGGCCGGGAGGTCTAGCCGAAAACTCCGCGCTTCCAATGCCCCACACCTCACGAATAAGCTGTTCGTGAGCTGAATTTTAGCGCGGTTAGCGGGCAACGCGGGCGGCGAGAAGCCGTCTGCCCACGTTGCCCACGTTGCCCACGTTGCCCATGTATGCTGACTGCGAATCCGCCCTAGAACGTGAGTTTTTGAATCGAGCCGTCGCCATAGCTGAGCAGGTAGTCCAGGAACTTCTGCCCGTCAAAGACGATGCCCGTCGATACGGCTTCGGCCGTGGGCGTCGCGTTGGGCAGGCGGGCAAACACGCTCAGCGCTTTGGTCGTGCTCACGCGCCGGATGATGGCGTTGGCCCCGGCGTCCACGATATACAAGTTGCCGTCGGGGCCGAAGCTGAGGTGGTAGAGGTTGGAGTTGACGGGGCTGGTCAGGTTCTCGGCGCGCACGAAGGAGCCGAGGTCCTCGCTCGGCAGGCTGCTGGCCGGGCGGGGCGCGTCGCCGGGCTGGAAGCCGAACACGTCAGCGGTGTAGAGCTTGCCGGTGCCGCCTTCGAGCACGTAGAGCGTGCCGGCGCGGTAAAGCACGTGCCCGATACCATCCGGATTACCCATAAACAGGACGGACGCGAAACCCGTGAGCACGGGCAGCACCTACCCGTCCGTGGTGACGAGCGAGACGCGGGCATCGTTGCGGCCGGTGCCGCTTTCCGTTACCCACGCCTGGCCGCGCTCGTCCACGCTCAGGCCGATGGGTTTAACCAGCCCGCCCGCCACGAGCGGGGTGGCCGTGAACTGGGTCGGCTCGGGCACGGGCGCGGGCTGGGGCTAGGCATCGGGGTCTTGGCGGCAGGCGCTGGCCAGCAGCAGCAGGCTCAGCAGCAGCGGCCGCCAGGGCCGGGCCGCGCGCAGCTCAGGCAGGAAATGTGGGAAATAAAGGGCAGTTGTTTTCATGGGGCGGGGGAAAGAGAAGGTGAAAAAATGGTAAGCAGCTCGAAAGCGGGACGGGCGGCCGACTGGCGCCCGCAGCGTCTTCGGACTTGAATCGGTGGGCTGTCGCTACTGGCTGGCCCGCAGGTCCTGTTCGCCCTGGCTTTCCTGGGCCTGCACCCGGCGCAGCAGCGCGGCCGTGGCGGCGGGGTTGACCACGACGAGCAAGCCCCGGTCCGTAGCCCGGATGTCGAGGGCGGCCGCGGCATTGAGGGCGGCCGTGCCAACGCCCATGCTCTAGACGCGCCCGGTGAAGCGGGCCAGCGACCCCAACGGCAGCGCGAGCAGAAAAAAACCGAAGCTTTTTATCAGGAAAGAAAAAAGTGAACGCAGAAAACGGACCCACCTAACGGGAGTCGGCCGGGGGCCGGGCCGCGGCCGGCCACAGCACCCAGGCCAGCAGCCCGCCGAAAAACAGCGGCAGCAGCACCGGCAGCCAGCGCGGAGAATAGCCCTCGGCGATGAAATCGTCGCGGGCGGCATCGTAGCGCACGGCCAGGCGCGGGTCGCCGGCCGTCAGGCGGGCGTAGTCGGCTTGCTCGATGGCCACTTCGCGCGCTTGGCCGTGGTGCCGAAAAGTGGCGGTGTACGTGTAGGTGCGCAAGTTGTAGCTGCTGCTGCGGGTGGTTTGGCGGTCGGCGTGCTGCTCGGCGCGGAGCACGGCCACGGTCAGGGGCTGGCCGTCGCGCCGCAGGGCCGCCGCGTAGCGGTAATACTGGGCGGTGTCGTAGGTGAAAAAGACGGCCCCTGCCCCCAGCACGACGACTCCCACGGGCCGGGCCAGGGCCGAAAAAACCCGCCACCCGGTGAGCGAGGCCAGCAGGCCGCTGCCCACAAAAAACAGCGCCCCCGCCGCCAGGGCAACGAGCAGCAGCGCCAACGTCTCGGGGGTGAAATCGGGCAGGGCCGACCAGTTGATGAGCCGCGACACGCCTGGCTGCCGACGAACGGGCGGGGCCACCCGCGGCTGCCCGAACACGTCGGGCCCGGCGAGGTAGCGCAGAGCCAGCTGGTCGCCGGCCGCCAGCCAGCGCGTGGGCGACGTGCAGCGCACCTCGTAGGGCCGGCCCTGGTAGCGAAAGCCCACATAGACGAAATTGCCGAGCGCGTCCCACGCCTGTCGGGACTGGCGGTCGGTGCGCTCCACCCGCACCGTCACCGGCTGGCCCTCGGCCATTAGCTGGGCGCGCAGGTGCTCTTGCTGGTAGAAGTGCCAGGCGGCCACCGTGGCCGCGCCCAGCAGCGCGGCCACCACGAGCGTGGCGAGCGAGGAGTAGAGGCGGCCCAGCCGGCGCAGGAGGTTCGAACGCATAGCAAGGTTTTGGGAGAGAGTGGGGCCGTACCCTACCTGCGCGCCTGGGCCACGGGAGCCTCGCCCAGCAACCGGGCCACCTGGGCTTGCAGGCCAAGCAGGGCGGCGTGGTCGGCCTCGGCCCGGTCGGCGCGGGTTTGCAGGGCGGCGTTCTGAATCTGGAGGACATCTACCTGCTGGCTCAGCTCCTGCACGGCCCGCACGAGCGGCACCACGAACTGGGCGTAGGCCAGCCCGTAGTGGTCGCGGGCGTTGGCCGGGGCGTGCACCCCGTCGAAGGTGTAGCCCAGAGCCTGGGCCGCCGCTTCTACGTCCTGAGCCAGAAAGCCCGTGCGCACGGTCGCCGCTAGGTCGGGCGCGCTGCGGGCGGCCAGGGTGCCCGTGCGCTCGAGAGTGCTCAGGCGGGCCGCATCGAAGCGGTAGGTGACGGGGCGCAGGCGGGTGATGAAAGCCAGGCCCGGCACGTCGGCCTGCACATCGTACTTGAAGCGAGCATCGGAACTCACAAGCAGCGGTGCGGAGCAGAGTAGGAATTGAATACTCGGGTTGCCCAGTCGAATAGTGTTGCTGCTGTTGACGCTGGCCACGTAGCCCAGGGCCGTGGTGTTGAACAGGTTGGCTTGGCTCGGGCCGCTGAATGCACCCACGGCCGTATTGGTGCTCTCCTTCGTGGAGCCTTGGCCGCTGGCGTAGCCGATAAATGTATTGGATTTTCCTGTCGTGTTGTCGTTGCCGCTCTTATAGCCACTGAACGTGTTGCCATCGCCCGTGGTGTTGCTGTAGCCGCTCTGAAAGCCCAGCGCCGTGTTGTTGCTGCCCGTCGTGTTGGCCTGGCCGCTCTCGTAGCCGCTGAACTGGTTCTGGCTGCCACTCGTGTTCGAGGTGCCGCTCAGGTAGCCGCTGAAATGGTTGAGGTTGCCCGTCGTGTTGGCTTGGCCGCTCTGGAAGCCGTCGAAATAGTTGCCGCGGCCCGTCGTGTTAGCCTGGCCGCTCTGAAAGCCGCTGAACTGATTGCTGCTGCCACTCGTGTTGGCTTGGCCGCTTTGAAAGCCGCTGAACTGGTTGCGCCGGCCCGTCGTGTTGGCGAAGCCGCTTTGGTAGCCGCTGAATAGGTTGCCGGTGCCGCTGGTATTGGAGTAGCCGCTTTGATAACCGCTGAACTGGTTGAAATCACTCGTCGTATTTAAGTAGCCGCTCTGATAGCCTTCGAACTGATTCTTCTCGCCGGTCGTGTTATTGAAGCCGCTCGCGTAGCCGACGAACACGTTGTTGCTGCCCGTCGTGTTGGCGAAGCCGCTGCCCGCGCCGTCGAAGTGGTTGAGGCGGCCGGTCGTGTTGCGGTAGCCGGCCTGGTTACCCACGAACTGGTTGAAGCTGGCCGTCGTGTTGCTCAGCCCGCTTTCATAGCCGATAAATAGGTTGTCGCTGCCCGTGTTGTTGTAGCCTGCCTGATAGCCGCTGAACTGGTTTTCGCTGGCTGTCCGGTTCGAATAGCCGCTCTGGAAGCCGCTGAACTGGTTGCGGCTACCCGTCGAGTTACTGAACCCGCTCCGCTCGCCGCTGAACTGGTTTTGGGTGCCCGTCGAGTTGAAGTAGCCGCTCAGGTGGCCGCTGAACTGGTTGTTGCTGCCGCTCGTGTTGCTTATCCCGCTCTGGTTGCCCACGAACAGATTGTCGCTGCCCGTCCGGTTGTTCTGCGCGCTCTGGCGGCCCACGAACAGGTTGCTGGAGCCGGTCGTGTTGACCGCCCCGGCCAGGAAGCCCAGAAAGACGTTGCTGCCCGCGTTATTCTGGCCCAGGTTCAGGCCCCCGTCGGCCCGCACGCCCAGGCCCACGGCCGTGCCCACGCTGGCCCCGGTGCCCACCAGGGCGTTGCCTTGCAGGTTCAGGTTGGTCGTGGCCGTGTGGTTGCCCAGGTTATCGGCCCCGCCGCCGGCCGGGTTGATAAACGTCCAGACCGGTGCGGCGGGCGGGCCGGCATTGAACCAGAAACCGGGCTGGGTCCCGTCGGTCTGGTACACGAGCAGGCCCGTGGCGGGCGTAGCCACCGCGATGCGCTGAGCGGCGGTGAGGCGTGGGATGAGCAGGCCCCGGTCGGTGGCCCGAATATCGAGCGCGGCCGAGGCATTGGGCGTGGTCGTGCCAATGCCCACACCCTGGGCGCGGCTGGTGAAGTGGGCCACCAGCAAAAGCAGCACCAGGGCAAGCAGGAAAGAACCGAAGCGTTTCATAGGGAAGAAGAGAGAAGTGAGCATAAAAAGGCCGGCTTAGCGGGGGCCGGCCTGGGCCCGCGCCCCGCCGGCTTCCAGCGCCCGCAGGCGCTGCTCGAAGGTGGCCGTCGCGGCCTCGGCCCGGTCGGCGCGGGCGTTAGCCACGTCGTTTTCGGCTCTTAATTCCTTGATGGCCTCGATGAGCACGGGGGCCAATTGGG
>JANXNW010000176.1 GCA_025353905.1 Hymenobacter sp. | reverse complement strand
CCAGAACGGCCGCGACACGACTTTCGCCGTCACCGTGCCCTACACCATCACCAAGCCGGTGATGCAGATTCAGTCGGCTTCGGTGCAGGCGCTCTACTACCAGTGCGGCAACAAGCTGACGGTGAACGTGCCGGCCCTCGGCGCGCAGTACCAGCCGGCGTTTTCTGCCTCGGGCGCGGGCGTCATTACCGGGCAGAAAGGTGAAGTAACGCTCATCCCGGAAGCCCGCGAAGTGACGCTCAACGTGAGCAGCGGGGGTAACCCCATTGGCTCGCAGGTGTTCAAGGTGCGGCCGATTCCAAACCCGACCATTCAGGGGTTCATTGGCAGCACGAACATGGAAGACAAGCGCGGCGTAGCGGCCGGGCAGTTGCGTAACATCACGCTGCGCGCCATCCCGGATGCTGGTTTCGCCACCTTCCTGCCCGACGATGCCCGCTTTCGGGTATCGCGCTTCGAAGTAACGCTGGCCCGCGGCAAGCGCCCGGTGCAGCAGACGCAGACCATCAACGGCCCGTCGGGCGACATCAGCTCGATGGCCAACGCGGCCCGCGCCGACGACCGCCTGTTTATCGAAGTGAAGGGCGTGCAGCGCCAGAACTTCCAGGGCAAAATCTCGGACGTGCCCATTACACGCTCGTTTACCGTGTCGGTGCAATAGCTTGCCTGAATCGTCGTTAGCTTCTAACTATTTTCTTATTATGACTCGCTATTTTAAAGCCCTGCCGCTGACGGCCGCTGCCTTCGCGGTGGCACTCAGCAGCTATGGACAAGCTACCAAGCCTGCGGCCACACCCGCAGCAGCAGGTGTGCCAGCTGCACCCGCCGCGGCGGGTGTGCCGGCAGCGCCCGCTGCATCCAGCGCCCCGACCACGGCTGCCGGCGAGCAGGGAGCTGTCGCCGTCAGCATGGGCGCGACCCGGCCGATTCCGCTTTCCGACCAGATGTTCCGCAAAACCATCACGCGGGCTATCGACCTGCGCGAAAAGCAGAACAAGCCCTTGTTTTCAGACGGCAAGGAAATCAGCCGCGTCATTGTTGAGGCCGTGAAGCGTGGCGAGCTCATCCCTTACCGTAGCGACTCGGTTACCTCCACGATAAACGCGCAGGAGATGGCCGCCAATATGTCGTACCCGATTGAGGCCGCGCCATCTGCCGACGCGGGCGACGACTGGGGTGGCACTCCTCCCCCCAAGGACGGCAAAGCTAAAACGCCCGCTAAAAAGGCGGCCGACGACGGTTGGGGTGCTCCCATTCAGGCCCCGAAGACGGCCGCTACCAAGAAAGAAAAAGTACTCGATGCCAACGGCAAGCCGGTGAAGAAGAACGGTAAGTTCGTTTATAAAACCGTGAAAACGTCGTCGGTGGCCGTTGAGGCGCCTAAGCCACCAGCCACCACGGCCGAGTATCGCTACAAGGATATCTACCAGATGGAGCTGACCGAAGAGATGATTTTCGACAAGAAGCGCTCGCGGATGTACAACCAGATTAAAACCGTGTCGCTGAAGCTGCCCTCCACGCTCTCCGGCAACGCGGGCGGGTTGGAAAAAAACATCGCCTCGTTCAAGTACGCCGACCTCGTGCGCGTGTTCCGCAACAATCCGCAGGCGGCCGTGTGGTTCAACTCGCAGAACGACGCGCAGCACAAGAACCTGGCCGACGCATTTGAGCTGCGCCTCTTCAACTCGTACATCGTCAAAGTATCGAACCCCGACAACCGGGACCTAGCCGACCTCTACGGCTCGGAGCGGGCCGGCCTGCTGGCCGCTCAGCAAACAGCCGCCGACCTGGTGGAATATGAGTATAATCTATGGTCCTTCTAAGACCGCGGATGCGAACTGATTCAACGAATTAAACGGATACAAAAAAGGCCCGTGCTTGCAGCACGGGCCTTTTTTGTGTAAAGCGGAGTGCCACTCCGTTCTACGCTTCCTGTTGCGCGAAGTAGGCTTGCAGCACTTTCGCTTTCGCCTTGCCCACCTCGCCAATAAGCTCGGCTTCGGTCAGCTCGCGGATTTTCTTGACCGACTTAAACTTGGTGAGCAGCTTGTCGGCCGTGACGGGACCCAAGCCTTTGACGTCGGTCAGCTCCGTTTTGAGGGTGCCCGCATCGCGTAGGGAGCGGTGGAAGGTGATGCCGAATCGGTGGACCTCGTCGCGCATGCGCTGGAACAGGCGCAAGCTTTCGCTCTTTTTGTCGATGTAGAGCGGCAGCGGGTCGTTGGGCACGTAGATTTCTTCGAGGCGCTTGGCGATGCCGATTATCGCCATCTGGCCCCAGAGGTTGAGGTCTTTGAGCGCCTTGACGGCCATGCTGAGCTGGCCCTTGCCGCCGTCCACTATCACGAGCTGGGGCAGGCTGGCTCCCTCGTCCACGAGGCGGCGATAGCGGCGGTGCACGACCTCGTACATCGACTGGAAGTCGTCGGGACCGACGACCGTTTTGATGTGGTAGTGGCGGTAGTCGCGCTTGCTGGGGCGCGCATTGCGAAAGCACACCATGGCCGCCACCGGGTTGTCGCCCTGAAAGTTCGAGTTGTCGAAGCACTCGATGTGCTTGGGCAGCTCCGTCAGGCGCAGGTCTTTTTTGATGACCTCCATGATGCGCACCTCGTTGAGGTCCTTGCTTTTCTCGTTCATGCTCTCCTTTTCCTTGCGGGCGTAGAGCACGTTTTTAATGGCCAACTCCAGCAGCTTGCGCTTGTCGCCGATTTGGGGTACGCTCACGGCCACGCCCGGCAGGGGCAGCTCCAGGGCCACGTTGCTGAGGATTTCGCGGCTCTCGCTCTCGAACTCGTGACGCAATTGCATGGCAAGCAGAGCCAGAATCTCGGCGTCTTCCTCGTCGAGCTTCTTGACCAATTCCAGGTTCTGGGTCAGAATAATAGAGCCGTTCATCACCCGGAAATAAGTGACGAACGCGGCCTTCTCGTTCGAGGCGATGGCGAACACGTCGATGTCCGTTAGGTTGGCATTGACGATGGTGCTCTTAGTCTGGAAGTCTTCGAGCCGGTCGAGCTTGACCTTGAACTGGTGGGCCAGCTCGTACTGCATGTCCTGTGCGGCGCTCGTCATCCGCTCGCGGAAATACTGCTTCGGCAGGCGCAAATCCCCTTTCAGAATCTGCCGGATTTGCTGGATGTAGCCGTTGTAAGTGTCCTCGTCCTCGCGGGCCACGCAGGGGGCTTTGCAGTTGCCGAGCTGCAGCTCCAGGCACGGCCGAAACTTGCCGGCCGCCACGTTTTCCGCCGACAAATTATAGGTGCAGGTGCGCAGCGGGTACAAGGCCCGCACCAGCTCGACTATCAGGTTCATGCCCGTCACGTTGGCGTAGGGGCCGAAATACTGGCCGTCGCCGGGCCGCTTGTTGCGGGTCGGAATCAGGCGCGGAAACCGCTCGTTGGTCAGCAGCAGATACGGGTAGGTCTTGCCATCCTTGAGCAGGATATTGTACTTGGGCCGGTGCTGCTTAATGAGGTTGTTTTCGAGCAGAAACGCATCCGACTCCGAGTCCACGATGGTGAACTCGATGCGGCGGATATTCTTGACCAGCTGCTGAGTTTTCTTGTTGTGGTCCTGCTTGGTGAAGTACGACGAGACGCGCTTGCGCAAGTCAATCGCCTTACCGACGTAGATAATCGTGTCCTCGTCGTCGCCGTGGCCGTAGTATTTGTACACGCCCGGCCGGTGCGGCAGGTGGTCGATTTGCGCTTGGAGAGTAGAAGAGGCAGCCATTTAATCGCAGATTTTGCAGAATGCTCGTCGGATGTTGGAGCCTCGTCTGACGTTGGATTTAATCGCAGATTTTGCAGAATGCTCGTTCAATGTTGGAGCCTCGTCTGACGTTGGATTCAATGTAAACTGAACAAAGCGAAAAGTGTGTTGGTACTCGCAGATTGATGAGCGCACGATTGAATCCAACGTCAGACGAGGTTCCAACATCCGACGAGCATTCTGCAAAATCTGCGATTATCTGCGGTCTATATTTCCTGGTCGTCCAGCGGATTGGTAACAGGTGGGGGCAGTTTCTGGTCGTTGGGAATCGTGTCGCGCAGGCTGCCGCCGCCCGTGTACTGGCTGCAATCGAGCTCGATGCTGAGCGGCTTGCTGGGCGCGGGGAAAGGGCGGGTATCCACGTCCACGTCGCTGCCTTTGTTTTTGAGCGCTTTCTGCATGAACAAGCCGTAGAGCGGCAGGGCCAGGCGTGCCCCCTGGCCGTAGGAGCCGGTGCGAAAGTGGATGCTGCGGTCTTCGCCGCCAATCCACATGCCGCAGACCAGGTTCGGGGTGAGGCCCATGAACCAGGCATCGGAGTAGTTGGAGGTGGTGCCGGTTTTGGCCCCGATTTGAAACGGGAATTTAAAGCCCTGGTGCAGCACGGTGCTCGTGCCGCCGGGGTCGGTGGTGCTGGCTTGCAGCATGTTGGTCATCACGTAGGCAGTTTCTTCGCTGAGTGCCTCTTTGGTTTGGGCCACGAAGTGGCGCAGCTCGTTACCGTGGCGGTCCTCGATGCGCGTCACCAGCAGCGGCCCTGTCCAGACACCCTTATTGACGAAGGTCCCGTACGCGCCCACGAGCTCGAAAATACTGCAATCAGAAGAGCCGAAACCCACCGAGGGCACCGCATCAATCGGCGAGCTGATGCCCATGCGCTTGGCGTAAGCCACTACCGTTTCCGGCCCGAGCTTGTACACGAGCCAGCCCGTAATCGAGTTCATACTCCGCGCCAGCGCTTGGCGCAGCGTAAACACGCGCCCCGAAAAAACGCCCTCGAAATTGTGGGGCGTGTAGGGTGCGCGCCCGGCTTCGCCGGGGAAAGTGGTGGCAATGTCGGGCCGCGGAAAGCAGGGCGAGTAGCCCTGGTCGATGGCGGCCGTGTACACGAACGGCTTGAATGTGGAGCCCGGCTGGCGCTTGCCCTGGCGCACGTGGTCGAACTTGAAAAACTTGAAATTGGCCCCGCCTACCCAGGCCCGCACGTAGCCGTTGAGCGGATTGACGGCCAGAAAACCCGCCTGCAAATACCGCTTGTAGTAGGCCAGCGAGTCCATCGGCGACATCGTAACCTCCTTCTCGCCCTGCCAACTGAAAACCGTCATCGGGTATTTCTTGCGCAGGTAGTAGTTCACCGAGTCGCGGTTGCCGTCGTACTGGTTCATCAGCGACTTGTAGCGCTGGGTGCGGCGCATGGCCGTTTCCAAAAACTGCGGAATGACGCGGCCGTTCTCGTCGCGCCACGGGAGTTGGCCTTTCCAGTGGGCCGAAAACCACTTTTGCTGCAAGGCCAGGTGCTCGGCCACCGACTTCTCGGCGGCGGCCTGCAGGCGAGAATCCAGGGTGGTGTAGATTTTCAGGCCATCGGCGTAGAGGTCCTTGTCGTTGTCTTTGGCCCAGCCGGCCAGGCTTTTGGCCACCTCCGAACGGAAGTACGGGGCCAGGCCCTGGCTGGGGCTTTCGACCGAATAATGCAGGCGGATAGTCCCGGCGGTATCTTTTTGCATCTGGGCTACGGGCAAGTAGCCGGCCTTGCTCATCTGCTGGAGCACCCAGTTGCGACGGCGTTTCGAGCGGACCGGGTGGGCAGCGGGACTGAAGCGCGAAGGCGCGTTCACGATGCCCACCAGCGTGGCCGCTTCGGGCGTGGTCAGGTCGAGCGGTTTTTTGTTGAAAAACGTTTTCGCCGCCGTGTTGATGCCGAACGCGTTCGAGCCGAAGTCTACCGTATTGAGGTACATGCGCAGGATTTCGCGCTTGGTATAGCTGCGCTCCAGGCGCACGGCCAGCAGCCATTCCTTGGTTTTGATGATGAGCAGGCCGAGCTTGCCGGGCCCGTTCCAGGCGCCGTCGCTCAGGTCGTCGCGGGTACGGAAGAGTACCTTGGCCACCTGCTGCGAGAGCGTGGAGCCGCCGCCGCCGCGCCCCAGCCCGGCCACGGCCCGCGCGATGCTTTTGGGGTCGATGCCCGAATGCTGCTCAAAGCGCACGTCCTCAGTAGCGATGAGCGCGTCAATCACGTTCTGGGGCAGGTCTTCGTAGTCTACCGGCGTCCGGTTTTCGCGAAAATACTTGCCCAGCAGCACCCCGTCGGCCGAGTACACCTCCGAGGCCAGCTCGGAGCGCGGATTTTCGAGCGTCCGCAGATTGGGCATTCGCCCGAACAGGTTGCCCGCATTGGTATTCACGGCCAGCACCCACGCGCCCAGCCCAAGCGCGCCGCCCACCGTCAGCAGCCACAGCGTCCGCACGAAACCCCGGAAGCGGCCCGGCCGGGCCGGCGCCGGCCCCCGCCGGGCCGGAATGGGTGCGCGCGTGGGGCGGGGAGGAAGCGTGGGCATAGTTGGGTTGTTGGTTGTTGGTGGCTGATTGTTGGTTGTTTTTTGCTGGGTCAAATAACGCCCGTCATTGCGAGCGCAGCGGAGCAATCGCACCTGTTCAGTCCGCTGCTAAGCTCGTCAGACGCGGCTGAACAGGGGCGATTGCTTCGCTGCGCTTGCAATGACCGACGAAACGGGCAAGCGCAATTCGCACCGCGCCCTTCATACCGCAAAGCTACTGGGGGTAAACCTGCTGGAAAAATTGCTGATAGCCGGCCACATCGCCGCCGCTTTGTTGCAGCAGGGCCAGGTTGGCGAGGCTGATGAGCAGCACCTGGTAGCCCTGCCCGCGCAGGCGACCCAGCGGCGACTGCGGCCCGCGCAGCCGGATGGCGTAGGTGCGGGCGACCTTAGCCCCCGGCAAAGCGCGTACCACCACGGCCTCCTGGCCCGCACCCAGCGGCTGAGCCGGCAGCACCCGCAGATTATCAGCCCCGAAGAACTTGCCGTTGTAGCCGCCGAGCTGGGCCGCCAGATTCGCCACGGGCGGCTGGCCAGCCGGGTACAGCAGCACCACCGCGTGGGCCGCGCTCAGCTCAGTGGCGTAGGCCACGGCCGGCGCGGAGGCAGGTGCGGGCGTAGCGGCGGCCGCGGCAGTGGGCGCGGCGGCGGCTGGAGCGCCGCCGTCAGCCGCAGCCGCACTGGCACCGGGCGCAGCGGGCGGGACTGTCGTGCCCGCCGGAGTAGTCGGAGTAGCCGGACTAGATGGGGACGCGCCGCCATTGACCGAAGCAGGCGGGCTAGCTGGCTGCGCGCCAGCCGGCGCGGCACCGGGCTTTTCGGCGGGTTTATCCGCATTGGGCGCGGGCTGGGGGTTGCCCGGAGGCGCGGGCGGCGCGACCACCGGCGCGGGCGCGCCGTTGTCGTTCACGCCGTCGTAGAGGATACGGACGCGGTTGTCCACCTCACCCGGCCGGAACTGCGACACGCGGGGCGGCTCGGTCGAGGCCAGCGCGCCGGCCAATTGCCCGGTCTCGGCTTTCTGGTACGCACCGGCCAACGTGCGCGCCTGCCCGGCCAGCGGACTATCGGGGAAGTCCTTGATAAACTGCGCTACGCTGGCCCGCGCGGCCGGGGGCGGCTGGGTGCGCAGGGCCAGCAACAGCTTCAGGTACGCCACCCGGTCGAGCAGGTCGTGCTTCGGGTAGGCGCGCTCCAGGCGGGCCACGGCGGCTTTGGCCTTCGTAAAAAACTGGTCTTTGTAGAGCGCGAACGCCGAATCGAGCCGGGCGACGACGGCCACGTGCAGCGCCCGCTCGTGCTCGCGGAAGAGCGGGTCGGCGAGCAGCTTGGCGTAGGTCGAATTTGGAAACTCGCGCTGCAAGGCGGCCGCGTAGCCAGCGGCTTTGGCCGGGTCGGGCAGCTCTTTGTAGTAGAGGTAGAGCAGGTAGTCCGCATCGGCGGCGTGCGCGCCGCGCGGGTAGCGGGCCACCTGGGCGGCGTAGGTATCGTAGCCGCGCTGGGGCTCTTGCAGCTGCTCCTTGTAAATACCGCCCAGCGCGTACTGGGCCGCCTCAATGAGCCGGTCCGACGCTTCGAGCTTGGGCGGTGAGTCGGGCAGGCTCTGGCGGTACACGACTACGAGGTCGCGCTGGGCGGCGAGCGGGTCGATGACGGCGGCGGCCGGGTCGCCGGGTTTGCCGCCGCCGGCACCGCCGTTGTTACCGGGCTGGCCGGCCACGGGCGGTGCGGCGCCGCCAGCCGCCGTGTTGGGCGCGCTCACCGTGCGCCAGTTATCTTGCAGCTTGCGGTCGCCCCAGAGGCGAACAAAGTCGCTCCGGGCCGAGCTAAGCGTACCGGGATTATCAAAATACCAGAGCCCGCTACCCGCGCCCGCGTTGCTGGGGTCGAAAGCATTGGGGTTGGAAATATCGCGCTGATTACCGCTGAGCGCGCTCGGCTGGCTGGCCGGGCTGCTACCACCCACGCCCGTGCCCGCCCCGGCGCGGCCTTGCTGCTCGCGCTGCTGGGCCAGGGCTTTTTGCTGAGCGGCGGCTTTCGCGTCGGCCAGGCGTTTGGCCTCCAGGGCGGCGACGGCGTAGCGGGTGAGGCGGGCGTTGAGCTCGGTTTCGGGCAGGCGGGTCAGGGCCTGCAGGCTGTCCTGGGTTTGGATGACGACGTAGTTTTTGGCGAACTCCTTCAGAACACCCGCCCGCTCCTGAATGGCGGCGTAGAGCGGATTATCCTTCGGCATGGCCTGCACGGTGCTGTCGTAGTAGGCGGCCGCCAACGGGTACTTCTGCAGGTTCTCGTAGCAGATGCGCCCGGCCAGCAGATACGTGTAGCCCTTCTGCGAGCGGTTGGGGCCGCCGATGTGGGCCGACTTGCCCAGCAAAGCCAGCGCGTCGGCGTAGTGCTTTTGCCGGTACTGCACCCGGCCCATCTCGTAGTAGATTTTGTCGCGGTACTCCTTGTTTTTGGGGTCTTTCAGCAGGCCGGCAAAATACTTGTCCAGCCGCGCCTGGCTCTTGGGGTCCTGCAAATCCGAGACGTGGCCGAGCAGCAGCTTGCTCTGAAAATCCAGCTCGTAGGGCGGGTTGTGGCTCAGAATCTGGTTGAGCTGCGCGGCTGCTTCCTTGGATTGGCCCTGCTGCTGGTAGAGCTGGGCCAGGATGAAGCGCGTCCGCGAGCGCTCGTTCTTGAGCGGAATCAGCGGCACGGCCCGTTCGAGCTGGGCGATGGCCTGCTCGGGCTCGCCGGTCTGCAGGTAAAAATCGGCCCGGGCCAGAAACAGCTCGCGCGCGTCTTTGGGCAGGCCGATTTCCTTTTCGAGCACGTCCGACACGGCCTTCGCGTTGTCGAGCTGCTTGGTAATGAGGAAAGTGCGCAACAGCCCAATCAGCGCCGCCTGCTTGGCAAAATCGTCCTTGCTGGTGCTGTTCACGTACTTGAACGTGAGCACGGCGTCGTCGAACTCCATCTTATAAAACCGGGACCAGCCCACGAGCAGGTACGCGTCGTCGGTCCAGTCGGAGCCCGGCCGGTGCTGAATCGGCAGCGAGGCTTTCTTGATGATGTCGTTCAAATCGCCGCGGCCGGCGCGTACGCTCGTGCTGTCGAGGGTGGGGAAGAGCGGCAGCACCCGGTTGTAGTCGTTGAGCCGGCCTTGGTAAAGCGTACCCTCGACTTCGGCGAGCTTCTCGCGGGCCAGGAAAAAGCCGTTGTCGCGCGCGGCGATGTTGTTGAGCTTGTGGCTGACCAACGACTTATCGGAGGCGCACGCGACCGCGCCCAGCCCCAACGCGGCCAGCAGCCAGCACCGGCAAAAACTCAGGAGCAAGGCAGGCTTCAACGTCAAAAAACAAGCTGGTGAATGGAGCCTTGGCGACTGGCGCGGCCGGTTTCGGGTGGCCCCGCCGGCCCCGTAACGCCGGCCATTCCGTAAAATTACGCCCGCCCCGCCCGAAGCGCAGCCGAAGCACATCTGACGCGGGCCGTAGCTTGCGCGCCCCACTTCGCCCGCCGCTTTCGCATGAGCCAGACTCCGCCGCCCGCCCCGCCCAACACGCCCGCCGACGACCCCAAAAACGGCGATGCCTCCGACCGCTCGGCGCTGGCCAAATACTCGGGCATCGCCGTGCAGATGGCGGCCATCATCGGCCTCAGCACCTGGGCGGGCGTCTGGCTCGACGGGCATTTTCGGCCCCACACGCCGTGGTTCACGATTAGCCTGACGCTGGGCGGGATATTTCTGGCCCTGTATCAGGTCATCCGGTCGGTGTCGCGGGAGGGCTGAGACAAGTGGGCCGGAACAACGCGCATGCTCAGCGCTGCCCGCATAAGCTCACCTGCCGAATGGACCCTTCAATAACCTACTCGTCAATATTTTAGGTAAATATATCTTTTTCCGACAGTTATTGGCGAAAATATGCGCACCTTTGACGTTCAGACGCGGCGCTTAGCGGCTTGTTTTTCAGTTTTCTATCCCTCATTCTTCACTCTTCCTCTCCCTCTCTCACATGAGAAAAACGTACTGGCTGTGCCTGGCCCTGCTGCCGGGCGGATTGCTGGCCCCACCCGGCCACGCCCAGACCACACCCGCCGCGCAAGCTCAAACACCTTCCCCGGCGGGCGGCACCGTTACCGGCACGGTGCGGCAGGCCACCGACCGCACCGCGCTGCCCGGCGTGAACGTGCTCGTGAAGGGCACTAATAACGGCACCGCTACCGATGGCGCGGGCCACTTCTCGCTGAGCGGCGTGCCGGCCGGGGCCACGCTCGTGTTCTCGTTCGTGGGCTACACCAGCCTGGAACGCCGCGCCGAGGGCGACGTGCTCGACATTACGCTCGTGGCCAATGCCAGCGACCTCGACGAGGTGGTAGTGCTCGGCTACGGCATCAAGCAGGCCCAGCGCGACATCGTGACCTCGGTGCAGGAAGTTAAGAGCAAGGACATCATCGACTCGCGGCAGACCAACCTCGTCAATGCTTTGCAGGGCAAGGTGGCGGGCGTGAACATCACCTCGTCGGGCGGCGGCGCGGGCGAAGGGGCCAGCATCATCATCCGCGGCGGCACCTCGCTCGACGGCAACAACCAGCCGCTGTTCGTCGTGGACGGGATGATAATGGATAACTCGTCGTTTGCCGAAAGCTCGGCTCCCGGCGGCGGCTCCGACTTCAACGGGCTGCTCGGGCGCTCGGTGGGCGCGGCCAACCGCGCCGGCGACATCAACCCCGAAGACATCGCCTCGATTACCGTGCTCAAGGGGCCGGCCGCCGCCGCCCTCTACGGCCTGAACGCCGCCAACGGGGCCGTGGTCATCACTACTAAGAAAGGGGTAGCCGGCCGCACCCAGCTCAACGTCCGCTCCCAGTATTCGGTGGATGAGGTGAGCCGGCTGCCCAAGATGCAGAGCCAGTTCGGGCAAGGCTCGGGCGGGGTAGCCGACCCCACGACCCGCTCGTCGTGGGGGCCGGCCTTCGCGCCCGGCCAGCCGGTGTACGACAACCTGGGCGAGTTTTTCCGCAAGGGCAACACCTACCAGAACTTCGTCAACATGTCGGGCGGGTCGGACAAGGCCAGCTTCTTCGCCTCGGCTTCCAATCTGCGCCAGACGGGCGTAGTGCCGAGCAGCAACTTCGACAAAACGACGGTGCGCATCTCGGGCATGGCCCAGATTTCGCCACAGGTCAGCATCAGTGGCTCGGCGCAGTACCTGAATTCGGGCGGCTTGCGGCCCTTGCAGGGCGATGGACTGTTCGGCTCGTCGGGCGGCTTTTTGCTGAGCCTGCTCAACTGGCCGCGCAACGACCGCACGAGCGACTACCTCAACCCCGACGGCCGCCGCCGCCGCCTGGTGCCGGCGGGCGACATCGAGGCCGATGCCGATAACCCGTATTGGACGGTGCTCAACAACCCGCAGACCGACCGCACCAACCGCTTTATCGGCAACGTGATATTCTCGGCTTCGCCTACCAAGTGGCTGACATTGAGCCATAACATTGGCACCGATATGTACACCACCCGCAGCCAGTCGGTGCGGGCCGTGGGCACCTCGCAGGCCGGCAGCCAGGACGGCGGCATCGCCCAGACAGTGGAGCAGAGCCGCCTGACGACGGCCACCACGCTGGCCACGTTCACCCACAGCTTTGGCGAGCGGGTGCGCGGCTCGCTCATCCTGGGCAACACGATTGAGGAAAACCGCAACGAAGCAGTGGACTACATCGGGCTGATTTTTCAGAACCCCAACTTCGTGGGCCTTAACAACACGGTGAACCGCAACGCGCTGCAGCGCGACGCCACGCGCCACCTCATCGGCAACTTCGCCCGGCTCTCGACCACGATTTTCGACCAGTTCATCGTGGAGCTGCAGGCCCGCTACGACAAATCTTCGACCCTGCCGCGACCCGACGAGGGCAAGATTTTCGGCAAGGGTTTTCTGTACGGCTCGGCGGCGGCGGGCTACGAGTTCACCAAAATTCTGGGCCTCGACCAGAACCCCATCCTCAACTACGGCAAGGTGCGGGCTTCGGTAGCCGAAGTGGGCCGCGACACTGGTCCCTACCGCGTGGTGTCGCCGCTGACGAGCAACACCTACATCGGGGGCGGTTTCCGCAACGGCTTTTTCGGCTCGAACGCCATCCTCAAGCCCGAGCGCACCCGCACTTACGAAGTAGGGATGAACCTGCAATTCCTGAAAAACCGCCTGACGCTGGACGTGAACTACTACCGCTCGCGCACCACGGACCAGCTCATCGCCCCGCGCGTGAGCCAGGCGACGGGCTTTATCTTGCAGTACATCAACGGGGGCGTGGTGACCAACGAGGGCCAGGAGGTGAGTCTCTACGGCTCGCCGGTGCGCACCGCGTCGGGCTTTAACTGGGACATCGGGGCCAATTTTTACCACAACACCAACACCACGGAGAGCTTGCCCGTCCCGCTCACGGTGGTGTATCAGTCGGACACTTACGTGACCGACGTGCACCAGGGTGCGGCCTTCCCCGGCCGGCCCATCACGGGCATCGCCACCACGGACTTCGACCGCGTGAAAGACCCCAACAGCCCGGCTTTCGGCCAGGTCATAATCGGGGCTGATGGCTACCCGACCGCCAACTCGACGCTCATCTACGGCGGCAACCGCGCCCCGCGCTACACGCTGCAAGTGACGAACACGGTTACTTACCAGGGCTTGTCGCTGACGGGGCTGCTTGACTTCCGCGTCGGGGGCGTGGTGGTGAACGGCAACGACTGGTTCCAGACCGGCAACGGTACGGCCGTGCGCACCGCCGACCGCGGCCAGCAAACGGTGTTTGGCGGCGTGGTGGCGCAGCGCGGCGCAAGCGGCGACGTAACCTACGTGCCCAATACGCAGTCGGTACCCCTGACCCAGGCGTACTACCAGAACGTGCTGAGCCAGGTGGGGACGGCCTTCATCGAAGACGGCTCCTGGACCCGCTTGCGCTACGTGGCCCTGAGCTACGCCCTGCCCACGCAGTGGATTGGCGGCCCGGCCTCCTTCCTCAAGGGCGTGGAGCTGAGCGTAACCGGCCGCAACCTGCTGCTGCGCACCAAGTACAGCGGGGCCGACCCCGAAACGGCCACGGCCGGCGCGGGCGTCCGGGGCGGTGGCTCGGGCGGCATCGAGTACGGCAACATCCCCGCCACGCGCGGCGTGGACATGGGTCTGCGGGTCAATTTTTAAGCATCGTCCGTTCTGGTTTCAGACAACAGCCTCAGCATTATGAAAAAAATTATCATTGGCCTGAGTTTCGTACTCGGCCTGGGCGGCCTCACTTCGTGCGAGAAATACCTCGACGTGAACACCGACCCCAACAACCCCACGGCTTCGACCCCGAACTTCCTGCTGCCGAGCATCATCTCCAATGGCATCCAGACGCAGATGTTCACCGCCTTGCGCACTTCCTACATCTCGCAGTACGTCGTGCGGCGGCAGATAGACAACCGTAACGTGGACCAGTATTACCTGAGCAACGCGCAGAGCACCAACGTGTTCAACTACTCCTACTTTTATTCGGGCGGCAACATTCCGCTCATGATAAAGGCGGCGCAGGAGGAAGGCTCGCCCTACTACGTGGGCGCGGGCAAGATTATGCAGGCCCTGATTCTGGCCCACCTCACCGATATGGTCGGCGACATTCCGTACACGGAAGCTTACCTGGGTGGGGCCAACTACACGCCCAAATACGACTCGCAGCAGCAGATTTACGCTACCGTCAATCAGCTTTGCGACGAGGGCGTGGTGGAAATGTCGAAGCCGGCCACCGCCAACAAACGTCCGCTCTACAGCACCTCGCCCAGCGAGAGCGGCGACATTCTCTACAAGGGCAACCCCGATAAGTGGGTGCGCCTGGCGTATGCGCTCAAAGCTCGGCAGGCCCAGCACCTGACCAAAAAGGCCAGTTACGACCCCCAGGCCGTGCTGGCGCTGGTGGACAAGGCGCTGCAGTCGTCGGATGACGATGCGCAGATTAACTTCCAGGAGGCCGTGGCGCCGCTCTCGAACACGACGAGCATTTTCGGCATCACGCGCGGCAACTTCGGCTCGGCTACGTTCTCGACCAACGTCATCAACTACCTCAACGGCACGACCTTTCCGGGCGTGGTGGACCCCCGTTTCGGCATCCTGACTCCGGCCACGAGCACCGGGGCCGTGGCCGGCCTCGGCACGCCGAGCGCGGCCAACCGCACGCCCGGCTCCAGCTACACCGACTTCTACGGCGGCTGGTACGCCCGCGACCTGGGCTACTTCGAGGCCATCACCTACCACGAGCTGAAGTTTATTGAGGCCGAGGCAGCCTTTCGGGCCAATAACCGGCCGCGCGCGCTGCGGGCTTTGCAAGACGGCATCCGGGCGCACATGGCCAAGGTGGGGCGCGGCGGCTCGAACGGCGACCCGGCCGTGACGTTCGCCCCCATCACGAGCACTCAGATTAACGCGTATCTGACTTCGGCCGCCGTGCCCCAAACGGCCGCCGCCGTAACGCTGCGCGCGATAATGGAGCAAAAATACCTGGCCATGTTCCTTAACCCCGACTCGTGGAGCGACCTGCGGCGGCTCGATTTCGACCCGGCTATCTACGCCAATTTCGTGTATCCGCGCGGCACGGTTAATCCGGTCGTCGCCGCCCAGCCCGATTCCAAGCTGCGCTACCCGCGCCGGCTGCTGCCCGGCGCTACCGAGGTGCTCTACAACCCGAACGCCGTAGCCAAGGTCTTCAGCGAAGCGGGCACGACCGATAACAACGTCTACATTACCAAGCCGTTGTGGTTCGACCAGCCGTAGGCTGGCGGCGGGCTGGCTCCGTCTCGTTCGCTTCAGGGATGGCCCCGCTGGCTTCGGTCGGCGGGGCTTTTGCGTGCGCGCCGCAGCGCTCGACAAGCTACTCCCGCCGGCCGAGTTGAGCCGTCATTTTCGCTTCATTTGCGGCGTTTACGCGGGCCAGCACCGCAGCTTCACCTGGGTAAGAGGTGGCGCTGTAGGTGAAATAACCGTCGCTCAGCCTCGTTAAAACTGGCCCTGATTATGCACGCCGCTCCGAGTAACCTATTGCTGCTGGCCTAGTTGGTAAAATAGAGGGCAGCTTGCTACGTGATTCTCCTTCCCCTTTTCCCGAGCTCTGCCTATGAAAACCACGCTTATCCTGGGGCTGCTGCTGGCTCAGCCCGCTTGCGCCGCCACCTACTACCTGGCTGCCAACGGCGATGATGCGCGCACCGCCGCCCAGGCCCAAAACCCGGCCACACCCTGGCAGAGCATCACCAAGCTCAACGCCAGCATGGGCGGCCTGCAGCCCGGCGACCAGGTGCTGCTACGGCGCGGCGACGTGTTTCGGGGGCAGCTCGTCATTACCCGCTCGGGCAGCGCGGGTAGTCCGCTCACGTTCGGGGCTTATGGGACAGCTACTGACCCCAACCCGGTCATCGATGGCAGCGCCCTGCTCAGCGGCTGGGTGAGCGTAGGTTCTAATTTGTGGGATGCGCCCTGCCCAAGCGCGGGGGCCACCATGACGGGCGTGTACGTGGTGGGCGGCCGCGCCCTGCCGCTGGGCCGCTACCCCAACCCCGACGCGCCCAACAAAGGCTACCTCACCATCGCCTCCCACGTGGACAGCACCCAGCTGACGGGCGCGGGCCTGAGCGGTAATTGGGTCGGGGCGACGGTCATCACCCGCGGCGAGCGCTGGATTCTGGACCGCACGCCCGTGACGGGGCAAAGCGGCGGCACCCTGACGCTGGGGCCACCGGAGAATAAGTCAAGGTATGGGCTGAAAGACGGCTGGGGGGTTTTTCTGCAAAACCACCCGGCTACGCTCGACCAGCCGGGCGAGTGGTGGTTTGATGCCGCCAACAAAAAAGTTCGGGTCTTTGCCACTGCCCGTCCGGCCGACGGCGCGCTCGAAGCCACCACGGGCGCGTCCGACGCGGTGAGCATTCGCAATCAGCAGTACATCACCCTCGAAAACCTGACCATCATCCACCCGCTCCTGACCGGGCTGGCGGCTGAGAGCGTGTCGCACTTTACGGTGCGTGGACTGCGGGTGCTCGACTCGGGCCGGGGCGGGGTGCTGCTCAACGGCACCAGCACCGACGTGCTCTTCGAGAACAACCTCATCGAAGGCACCAACGGCAACGGCATGGTAGTGGAAAACTGCACGGGCTTCACGCTGCGCAACAACACGCTGAAAAAAGTGGCCCTGGTGCCCGGCCGCGCGGAAGGGGGCGACGGCCAGCACGTCGGGTTTTCCATCATCTTCGCCGACCAGGTGCTGCTCGAAAACAACACCCTCGACAGCTGCGGCTACGTGGGCCTCACGTTTCTGGCCACCAGCAACATCGTCGTCCGGCGCAACGTGGTGAGCAATTACTGCCTGACCGTGGACGACGGCGGGGCCATCACGACCTGGAACGGGACCGGCCTGCGCCGCAACAACGTGAACCAGCAGATTCTGGAAAACATGGTGTTCAACGCCGTCGGCGCGCCCGAGGGCACCAATGACCCCAACTACATTCCGGCCAACGGCATCTACACCGACGACTGCTCTCAGAACGTGGTCATTCGGGGCAACACGGCCTTCAATTGCCGACAAAGCGGTATTTTCATTCACAACTCCAATAATTCGACGGTCGATAACAACACCTGCTACAACAACGCCACCCAGCTGCTGATGCAGTACACGCCGCAAACTTCGCTCTGCCCCATCCGCGCCAATACCGTGACGAACAACGTGTTCGTCGCCCGCGACCCCGCTCAGGATGCCGCCCGCTTCGAAACGCCTTTCAACGACCTGGGCAATTACGGCAGCTTTAATAGCAACGTCTATGCCCGCCCGTTTGCGCCGGCCCAGCCGCTGCGGCTCGACTATTCGGTGAACGGCCAGGGCCAGGGCGGGCCTACGTCGCTGGCCGACTGGCAGGCCGCTTACGGCCAGGATGCGAGCTCGCGCCTCAGCCCCGTAGCCTTCCGCCCCTACCGCGTCAACGCCCTGATTGGAAGTCAATTAATAACCAACAGCACCTTCGACACGAACATCAATAACTGGGGCGGCTACTCCTCGTCGGGCCACGGCCGTATGAGCTGGGACAATGGCAACCAGCTCGGCAGCGGGGGCAGCCTGCGTATGGATTTCCCCGATTTCAGCCAGCCCACGGCGGTGCTGCAGGCGCAAAGCCTGCTGGGCGGGCTGCCGCAGGGCCGCAGCTACGTGGTGCGCTTCCGGGCGCGGGTGTCGGCTGGCACCAAGCCCGTGCAAGTGTACCTCATCCAGGCTAGTCCGCCGTACATCGAGCTGTCGCCTAGCCGCACGGTGGTGACGGTCGGAACCACCAGCCAACAGTTCGAGACGGCCTTCACGACCCGCTTCGGCGACCCCGCCGTGAACCTCACCCTGGAAACCAAAGAGGACAACCGGTCGCTGTGGGTGGACAACGTGACGGTAAGTGAAACCACCCTCACGCCGGCTTCGGTGGCCGATTCCATTCGCTTTGAGTACAACGCCACTTCGGCGGCTCGCACCGTAAGCCTGCCGGCCGGGCAGCGCTTCGTGGACCCCCGTGGGGCAGCTTACGCGGGCAGTTTTTCGTTGGCTCCGTTCGCGTCGGTGGTGCTGCTGCGAGCCAACGCGAGCGCGGCGGCCACCCCGCTGTCCGTCGAGCTGGTCGAGTTCGTGGCCCGCGCCCAGCAGGCCGACGCGCACCTGAGCTGGCGCACGGCTTCGGAGCAGCAAAACAATTATTTCGAAGTCGAGCGGAGCGCCGACGGCCGGCACTTTAAACCCCTGGGACGCGTACCCGGCCGGGGCCGCACGGCCACCTACGGCTACGTCGATGCCGGCGCGGCCCGCGAGCCGGCCCCGACGCTCTACTACCGGCTGCGCCAAGTGGACCTCGACGGGCGCGCCAGCTACTCGCCGACGCAAGCGGTGAGCTTCCGCGCCACGGCCGGCGCGCGCCTCTGGCCCAACCCCAGCGCCGGCCCCGCCACCCTCGACCTGACCAGCCTGCCACCCGGCGATTACCGCCTCACCCTGCTCGATGCCGCCGGCCGCGCCGTGCGGCAGCTCACGCGCCCCGCCGGCCAGGCTTACCCGCTCGACCTGGCCGCGTTGCCGGCCGGCGTGTATGTGCTGCGCGGCGAAGGGCCGGGCGGGCCGTTCGCACAACGGGTGCTGCGGGAGTAAGGAGGCTGGTTTAGCGTGATTCCAGAAGCTGTTCGAGCAAATAAGCTCGCCGACTTAAAAACCGCCCTACCGCCGCTTGGCGCCGCGCGGCGGCGGATGGTCGCCGGGCTTGGCTCCCCACTGCGCCACTTGTGGCGTAGCTTCGCCGTACCGGCGATAAACAGGGGGCCACTCCGGCTTACAACTTTGACATGAAGCTCTTTACGCTGCTCCTGCTGGTGCTCGCTCCGGCACTGGCCCGTGCCCAGCTGGCCGAGACGTTCGCCAACGGCAACTTTACCCAAAGCCCGGTCTGGACCGGCGACGCGGGCAGCTTCGCAGTCGAGAGTCAGATTTTGCGCAGCAACGGGCCGGCCGTTACGGGCACTCAGCTACAGCTCGTTACGGCCTGCCAGGCCAACACTGGCACGAGCTGGGAGTTCTGGGCTAATCTGCGCTTCGCCACCTCGTCGGGCAACCTGGCCGATGTGTGGCTGCTGGCCTCGCAAGCCGACCTCAAAGGGCCCGACGCGCAGGGCTACTTCGTGCGCCTGGGCGGCACCGACGACGCGGTGAGCTTGTTTCGGCGCGACTCGACGCGCGGGCCGGTGGCCGTCATCGCCGGGCAGGCGGGTACGCTGGCCTCGACCACCAACAACCTGGTGCGGGTGCGCGTAACGCGCTCGACCAGTGGCGGCTGGACGCTGGCGCGCGACCTCACCGGCGGCCGCAATTTCGTGCCTGAGCCCGCCTCGCCGGCCACCGACAACCTGTACCAACGCAGCGTCGTGGTGGGCGTGTCGCTGCTGTACTCGTCGGCTAATGCCCGCAATTTTTACTTCGACGACTTTTTCGTCAGCGACACCACGCCGCCGCTGCTCACCCGCGCCGCGGCCGCCACCGCGCGCACCCTCGACGTACTTTTCAACGAAGCCGTGGACCCGGCCAGCGTCGGACAAGCCAGCCGCTACCGCCTCGGCAGCGGCACTACCCCGCTCACGGCCCAGGTGTCGGCCCAGAACCCAGCGCTGGTGCGGCTGGTGTTTGGGGCTGATTTTGCGGGCAGCAACGTGCTGGAAGTCCGCAATGTGGCCGACCTGTATGGCAATGTGGCGGCCGGTCCGCTCACGGCCAGCTTCGGCGGGCCGGCCGGGGTGCCCGGCGTAGGCGAGCTGATTATTACGGAGATACTGGCCGACGAAACGCCGGTGGTGGGGCTGCCGGCTTCGGAGTTTGTCGAGATTTTCAACAACACGACCACCAAAACGCTGAGCCTGCGCGGGGTGCGGCTGCTCAAGCCGGGCGGCACGGCGGCCGTGCTGCCCGACACGGCCCGGCTGCGGCCCGGCCAGTACGCCGTGCTGTGCGGCTCGACGCGTGCGGGGCAGTTTGCGGGTTTCGGGCGGGTGTTTGGGCTGACCAACTTTCCGGCCCTGAGCAACACCGCCGACCAGCTCGTGCTACGCGGCCCGGGCGGCACGACCTTGTTCGAGGTGAGCTACACCGATGACTGGTACGGCGACCAGCGCAAGAAAAACGGCGGCTGGACGCTCGAAATGCGCGACCCGGCCAACTATTGCGCCGGGGCCGGCAACTGGGCCGCCAGCCAGGATGCGAGCGGCGGCACGCCTGGCCGCCGCAACAGCATCGCAGCCGCCAACCCCGACCGCCAACCGCCCACGCTGCTGCGCGTGGCGGCCCTCACGGCCAGCGTAATACGTTTGTACTTTGGCGAAAAGCTCGACAGCGCGGCCAGCGCCAGCCCGGCGCTTTATACCCTGCAAGGCAGCGGCGGCACGGCCGGGGCCGCCGTGCTGCGGGCCGCGCCGGTGGGGCCTGATTTCCGGGCCGTAGACCTGAGCCTCAGTACGCCTCTGCTGCCCAGTCAGCCACTGACCGTGCGCGTGGCCCGCGCCGTGGACTGCGTCGGCAACGCCAGCGGGGCGCTGAGCTTCGCGGGCCTGGCCCGGCCCGAGTCGGCCCAGCCAGGTGATGTCGTCGTGAACGAGGTGCTGTTCAACCCGCGCGTCGGTGGGGCGTATTTCGTGGAAGTGCTCAACCGCTCGGCGCGCTACGTGAGCTTGCAGGGCTACGCCATCGGCACGGTGAAGGCCGGCGGCGGCAGCCAGGCGCTGGTGAGCGCGGCCGCGCCGTTCGTGCTCGCGCCCGGCCAGCTCGTGGCCCTGACAGCTGACCCGGCCGTGCTGCTGGCGCAGTACCCGACCAGCGCCGACCCGAACAACCTGCTGGCCGTGAGCGGCTTCCCGACCCTCGACAACAATACCGGCCGGGTGTACGTGCTCGACGCGCGGGGCCAGGAGCTCGACCGCTACGACTACGACAAAAGCCAGCAGCTGAGCCTGCTGAGCACGCTCGATGGCGTGTCGCTGGAGCGCATTCGCGCCCAGGGGCCGAGCCAGGCCGGCAACTTCCACTCGGCGGCCAGCACGGTGGGTTACGCCACGCCCGGCCGCGCGAATTCGCAGGCCCAGGACGCGGTAGGTGGCGGCTCGGAGCTGAGCGTAGCGCCTGAGCTGTTCACCCCCGACGACGACGGGCAAAACGATTTCACGACCCTCAACTACGCGCTCGACCAGCCCGGCTACGTGGCCTCCGTCACGGTTTACGACGCGCTGGGGCAGCTCACGCGCCGCCTCGTACGCAACGAAACCCTGCCCACCAGCGGCTTCGTCGCCTGGGACGGCCTCACCGACCAGGGCCGCAAGGCCACCGTGGGCTACTACATCCTGCATATCGAGCTGTTTCGGCCCAGCGACGGCGCGCGGCGCGAATACAAAAAAACGGTGGTCGTGGGCGCGCGGCTGTAGGGGCGGGCGCGGCCCGCCCGCTGGGCAGGAGTACTCATTAAACCCCGCCCCGCCCGTGCCCTCCAAGCGGCCATGAGCACCCAGCAGCAGCTTCAGCACTTGTATTGGCGGGCCGGCTTCGGGCCGCGGCCCCAGGACGTGTCGAACGGGGCCGCCGGCCTGAGCCCGGCCCGCGCGTGGCAGCAGCTCTGGCGCGATGCCCAGGCCTACGCGCCCCTCACGCTGCCCGCTGCCGCCGTCCCGCCGGGCGAGCTGATGGCCACCATGGCCCCGCCGGCAACCACCGCGCCGCTGGTGGCACCGGCTCCCGCCGAGCAGGCCCCGCTGCCGACAAGTCCGGCACCAGCCTCGGGCCAAATGAGCCAGATAAACCAGACGGGCCCGCCCCGACTGCGCCGCGCCGACCTGACCCCCGAGCAGCGCAAGGCGCTGAACGCAGGCAACCGAGACGCATTTCTCAACCTGAGCGCGGCTTGGATGACGCGCATGAGCGATAGCGAAGGCCAATTGCGCGAGAAGATGGCTTTGTTCTGGCACGGGCACTTTGCCTGCCGGGTGCGCCGCCCTGAGGCCGCCCTGAGCTTGCTCAACACCATTCGGGCGGGGGCGCTGGGCAAATTTCCGGACTTGCTGCTGGCCGTGAGCCGCGAGCCGGCCATGCTGCAATTTCTTAACAACCAACAAAATAGAAAGCAGCACCCGAACGAGAATTTCGCCCGCGAGCTGATGGAGCTTTTCACCCTGGGCCGGGGCAATTATTCGGAGACTGACGTGAAGGAAGCCGCCCGCGCGTTCACCGGCTGGGGCTTCGATTACGAAGGAAAGTTTCGATTTCGGGAGCGCGAGCACGACGCCGGCTCCAAAACCCTGCTCGGCCAAACCGGCCCCTGGAGCGGCGAAGACGCGCTGCGCATCATCCTGGCACAGCCGGCGGCGGCCACGTTTCTGACCACGAAAATCTACCGCTTTTTCGTAAACGACCAGCCCGACCCGACCCGCATCGCGCCGCTGGCGGCCGCTTTCCGGGCCAGCGGCTACGACGTGGGCGAGCTGCTGAGTCGCCTTTTCACGGCACCCTGGTTTTACGAGCCGGCGCAGGTGGGCGCGCTCATCAAGTCGCCGGTGGCGCTCGTGGCCGGGCTGCGCCGGACGCTGGGCCTGCGCGTCACGAACGAGAACGTATTGCTCGGCTACCAGCGCGCGCTGGGCCAGACGCTGTTGTTTCCGCCCAACGTGGCCGGCTGGCCGGGCGGCCGCGCCTGGATTGACTCGTCGTCGCTGCTGCTGCGCTTGCAGCTGCCGGGTATTTTATTCAAAAACGCCGATTTCACGCTGCGCCTCAAAGACGATGAGAACGACGTGACGCCCCAAACTACGGCCGGCCAGCGGCAGCTGCGCGCTGGCCTCGCCACCCGCCTGCCGCTGGCCCCGCTGCAGCAGCTGCTCGGGGCCACGCCCGCCGCCGAGCAGCCGCGCCAGCTGGCCGCGTTTCTGCTGCAAGCGCCCATCCGACCCGAAAACCTGGCCCTCGTAGCGCAGGCCGCCGCCCAGGCCGCCACGCCCGAAGAGCAACTGCGCGCCACGCTGGTAGGCTTGCTGAGCCTGCCCGAATATCAGCTGGCTTGATAGTAGGATGGCGCATTTTCCTCGTCGGTCATTGCGAGCATGTTGCGCAACATGCTCGCAATGACCGTTATTTAAACTCAACTACCCATCACCATCATGCAACGCCGCCGTTTTTTGCAATCCTCGGCCCTGGCCAGCACCTTGCTGCTGGTACCCAAGTTTTTGTACGCGCTCGACCGGCCGGGGGCGGGGCTCGCGGCGCGGCTGCGCGACGCACCGGGCGGCGCGGGCCGGCGGCTCATCGTGGTGCAGCTCGGCGGCGGCAACGACGGGCTGAACACCATCGTGCCGTTTCGCAACGACCTATATTTCCAGGCCCGGCCCACGCTGGCGCTGCGCTCCAGCGACGGGCTGCTGCCGCTCAGCGACGAGCTGGCCCTGCACCCGGCCATGCGGGGCCTGAAGGGCTTGTTCGACCAGGGCCAGCTGGCCATCGCCAACGCCGTGGGCTACCCCAACCCCGACCGCTCGCACTTCCGCTCGATGGACATCTGGCAGTCGGGCTCGGGCTCCGAGCGCACCTTGACGACCGGCTGGCTGGGCCGCTACCTCGACAGCAGCTGCCCCGCGGCGGGCGCGCCCGGCGCACCAGGTGCGCCAGCCATGGCCAGCGCGCCACCCGCCTACCAGGCCCTCGAAATCGACGATACACTCAGCCTGGCCCTCAAGGGCGAGCGGCGCACTGGCCTGGCCCTGCGCGACCCGGCCAAGTTTCATCAGCTCACCCAAAGCCGCTACCTGAGCCGCCTCAGCCAGGAAAGCGCCGCCGCGCCGGGCAGCTCTGCGCTGGACTACCTCTACAAAACGCTGGCCGACGCGGCTTCGTCGGCCGACTATCTCTACGAAAAAGCGAAAGCCCGACCGGCCAGCACCAGCACGGGGGCTTATCCGAACTCGGAGTTCGGCAAAAGCCTGAAGACCACGGCTGGGCTCATTAACGCGGGCGTCGAGTCGCGGGTGTACTACGTGGCCCTGAGCGGCTTCGACACCCACGTGGGGCAGCACAGCCGGCAAGCGCAGCTGCTGGGCGAGCTCTCGGACGGCCTAACCACGCTGGCCGCCGACCTGCAAAAAAGCGGCGAGTGGACCAATACCCTCGTGCTGGTATTCAGCGAGTTTGGGCGGCGCGTAAGCCAGAACGCAAGTAACGGCACCGACCACGGCACGGCCAACAACGTGCTGCTGCTCAGCGGCGCCCTGCGCCGCGCCGGCCTGCTCAACCAGCCCGCCAGCCTGGCCGCCGCCGACCTCGACCAGGGCGACCTGCGCTACCAACTCGACTTCCGCAGCCTCTACGCCAGCGTGCTCACCGACTGGCTCGGGGCCGATGCCGGGCTCGTGCTCGGGCCGGGTGTGGAGAAACTGGCCGGACTAGTGTAAGTCCTATTAACCTTTATCAATTAACAATTAACGCTTATCAATTGACAATGCGACTGCTGACTGACAAGTTTTAAAGGTTAATTTATGAATGATAAACGCCATACGCGTGGGCCAGCAGCTAGCGCACGGCGCGGCGGGTATTAGCGGGGCGCTCCACCAGAATAATCGCCAATGGCGCGCTAGCGCACCAGCCGGCCAGCCAGCCAGTAGGCCAACCAGGCGAAGAGGGGGGCGGCGAGCACGTCGTAGCTGTAATGGACGCGCTGCACCAGCACCAACCCGCCGATGGCTAGCGCGGCGGCGGCCAGTGCCAGCCGCCAGCCGCGGCCGCGCACGGCCAACGCCAGCAGCGCCACGGTGGCCGTGTGGCCCGAAAAAAACAGGTCTTTCGTGATAATCTCCGCCTCCGCGTGGAAGCAGAGCGCGGTGAACGGGTCGGGCATGGGCAGTATATCGAGCGGCGGCACCAGCGGCACGAGCCAGATGACGAGCATCCGCAGCAGCAGCAGCAGGGTGTAGGCCCAGAGGCCGCGCAGCAGCAGGGCCGGGTGGCGCGTCAGCCAGGCTAGGGCGGCCAGGACGCTGCCATACATGAGCAGAAAAACCGGCTGGGCCACGTCGGCGCGCGGCAGCAGGGCCAGTAGTGGGTCGGGCAGCAGGAAGCCCGCGCGCTGCTGAATCAGGTGAAAATAAGCGGGCATAATCGGCACGAGCCCCCCCACCAACAGCAGCAGCACGGCCAGCAGCTGCCCCCGAAACCGGGCCGCGGCCCAGGCCCGCGCCCACTCGCCGCGCGGAGCCAGCGTCCGCGTCGGCACCTGAATCGGGCTCGGAAGTGGGGTTTCGACCAGCAAATCGGCGGGCAGGTCGCGGGCCGCGAACGGTTGAGAAACGCGCATGATGGGCGGGGCAGAAAAAAGAAGCGGGCGGGGCAAGTCAGCAAAAATAAGCCCGACGAATTATTTTTTTCGGAAGCCCGCAGTGCGTTCGCGAAATGCGCATGGCCGGCGCGTTAATTCTCCGTTATTAATTGCCCCAGTCGGTGGGGTCGAGGGCCAATCGCACCAAGGAGCAGCTGGCGTAGCGCGGGGCAGAAACCCGCGCTACGCCAGCCACCCCGGCCTGATGAAACGGGCGCTAAGTCGCGACCCGGCGCGGCGGCCGTACTTTGGTCGGTATGAACCGTCTCTTACTCTTGCCCCTGCTGCCGGCCGCGCTGCTGCTGACCGCCCCGCCCGCCGCCCGCGCCCAAAAAGCCGTGCCCAAAACGATGCTGAGCGCGGCCCCGAACGCGGCGCTTACCGCACGCCTCGCGCCGCTCGTCGCCGCCGAGCAAGCCAGCGTGGTGGCCTGGCGACGCGACCTGCACGAGCACCCCGAGCTGGGCAATGAGGAAACCCGCACCGCCGCTTTCGTGGCCGCGCAGCTCAAAAGCTGGGGATTGGAGGTCCAAACCGGCGTGGCCCGCACCGGCGTGGTCGGGGTGCTGAAGGGCGGCAAGCCCGGCCGCGTAGTGGCCCTGCGCGCCGACATGGACGGCCTTCCGCTGACCGAAACCAGCGGCCTCGCGTTTGCCTCCACCGTCAAAACCACCTACCTGGGCCAGCCCGTGGGCGTGATGCACGCCTGCGGCCACGACACCCACGTGGCCATGCTGCTCGGCGCGGCCCACGCCCTGAGCCAGGTGCGGCAGCAGTTGCCCGGTACGGTCAAGTTTATTTTTCAGCCCGCTGAGGAGGGCTCGGTGCCCGGCACCGTGGGCGGGGCGCGGCTCATGGTGCAGGAAGGGGTGCTGGACAAGCCCAAGGTGGACGCCATTTTCGGGCTGCACATCTGGGCTTCGGGCCCGGTGGGGCAGCTTTGGTACCGGCCTCGGGGTGAGATGGCCAGCTCCGACCGCTTTTCGGTGAAAATTATCGGGCGCGGGGCGCACGGGGCCAAGCCCTGGGCCAGCGTCGACCCGGTGGTAACGGCCGCACAGCTCATCACCAGCCTGCAAACCATCGTGAGCCGGCAGCTCGACCTCACCCAGGACGCGGCCGTGGTGACGGTGGGCACGGTGCAGGCCGGGGTGCGCTACAACATCATCCCGCCCGACGCCACTATTTCGGGCACCATCCGCGCGTTCAGCCCCGCCACCCAGCAGCGCATCTGGGACAGCATCCGGCGCATGGCCGCCGGCATCGCCGCCGCCAACGGGGCCACCGCCGAAGTCAGCATCGAGCCCTACGTGCCGGTAACTTTCAACGACCCCGCCCTCACCGCCCAGATGCTGCCCACCCTCCAGCGGGCGGCTAACGGGGCGGCCAACGTGGTCGAAATCAAGGCTGTAACCGGCGCCGAAGACTTCGCCTGCTTTCAAGAGAAAATACCCGGCGTGTTCATCTTTCTGGGCGGCATGACGCCCGGCACCGACCCGGCCACCGTGGCCGACCACCACACCGCCGGCTTCAAAGTCGATGAGACCTCCTTCCCGCTCGGCGTCCGCACGCTGGTGAGCCTGGCCGTGGATTATCTGAGCGAGGGAACTAAGAAGTAATCAACCAACCCCTCAGTCCGCTCCGTGGGCCAACGGCTTGCCGCGCCCGCGGCCGAGCGTTATCTCCATCTTGAGGCTGCCGGTGGCAAACTGGTCATTGGAGTCAGGGTTGCCCCGCAGGCTGACGCCATCGAGCTGGTCGGTGGTGGTGAAAAAATAGAGCCCTTCGAGCGTGAAAGCCAGGCGCCCGCTGGGGCGCAGCATGAGGCCGCCGCCCACGGGCAGCACCCCAACTTGGCTCGGGAAAAAAGTGCGGGGCTCCGGGGCCAGGCGCTCGATGCCCTGCCGGGCCTCGGGGTTGTTGATGAGCGCGCCCAAACCGGCCTCAGCAAAAATGAGCAGCGGGGTACGCCGGTACCGCTGCCCGATGTAAAGGCTGCGGTCAGGCAGCAGGTTGTAGCGCAGCAGCACCGTGGTCAGGGCGTTGGTAGCGGTGAAGGCGAAGTTGCGCGCGGGGAAGATGTCCCGGGCTTCGAGGCGGAAATAGCTTATCTCGTAGGCCATGCTCACGCGCGGGCTCATCGTCTGAACCAAGCCTACGCCCAGGCCCAGCTGCCGGGTATTGTCGGCCCAGCGGTTGGTGAGGTCCCCGTTGTAATAAGCCGTGTTGGCGCTCAGCACGAGCCGCAGCGACGGCCGACGGTACATGCGCCCTTGCCCGTCCCGAAACCGGCGTGGAGCGTGGTAGCCCCCCTGGGCCTGGGCAGCGAAAGGTAGCAGGCCGACGGCCAAAAAAGCAGTAAAAAGGACTAATCGCATAGCAAAGGTGGTAAAGGGCCGGAAAAGTTGGACAAAAGTACGTCGGCCAACCTTTGCGGGCCGGCGGCCCGAATTGACTCGCGCCTGACCCCACCCAACGAGAGGGCAGTATCTTGCGCCCCCGCGCTGATTTTCGCCTTTCGATGACCCTCCGTTTTTCGCTACCCTACCGCACCACCTACGGGCAACGGCTGGTGCTGTGCGGCTCCTGGCCCACCCTGGGCGGCTGGCAGCTGGCCCAGGCCCTACCCCTGCACTACGACGAAGCCACCACCCGCTGGAGCGCCGAGCTGACGCTGCCCCCCGACGCGAACTACCTGGCGGAGCTGCGCTATAAGTACGTGCTGCTGGTGGAAGGCGGCGGCGTGGTCTGGGAATGGGGCGATGACCGCTCGTTGGCCCTGCCCCCAGGTGCCCCAGCTACGCTCGACGTGCGCGACTTCTGGCGCGCGCCGGCCCAGGAAACCAACGAGCTGTTTACGGCCGCTTTTACCGACACGCTGTTTCGGCGGCCCGCGGCT
Source organism: Hymenobacter sp. (assembly GCA_025353905.1). Classification (GTDB taxonomy): domain Bacteria; phylum Bacteroidota; class Bacteroidia; order Cytophagales; family Hymenobacteraceae; genus Hymenobacter. The sequence continues at coordinate 33,493 of JANXNW010000176.1, read as the reverse complement.
TCGGCCTCACTTAACGACCCCACCGCGCCGACTGGCCGGCCCAAAATCAGCCTGAAAAACCCTGGTGCCGCGCGGGTCCGCTTCGCGCTGGCGGCCCCGCGGGTGGCCCCCGGCCAGCAGGTGTGCGTACTCGGCTCCGACCCCGCCCTCGGGGCCTGGGACCAGGGACCGCCGCTGCTGCTCGGCGACGCCGACTACCCCACCTGGACCGGCGAGCTCGCCCTGGCCGAGCCGGCGGCCGGGCTGCGCTACAAGTATGGCCTCTGGGACGCGGCTGTCGGCGCGGTGGTCCAGCTCGAAACCGGCGACGACCGCACCCTGCCCGCCCCGGCCGCCGGCTCGCTCACGGTGCTCCACGACGAACGCTTTCGCTACGCGGCCGGGCCCTGGCGCGGCGCCGGTGTGGCGCTGCCCGTGTTCAGCCTGCGCAGCGAAGCCGGGCTGGGCGTGGGCGAGTTTCCGGACCTGAAGCTGCTCATCGACTGGGCCGCGCGCACCGGGCTGAGTGTGGTGCAGGTGCTGCCCATCAACGACACCACGGCCACCCACACCTGGGTCGACTCCTACCCTTACGCCGCCATCTCGGTGTTTGCGCTGCATCCGCAATATATTCATTTAGAAAGCATTGCCGAGCTGCGCAGAGCTGCCGACCGCGCCGCGCTAGCCGAGTTGCGCGAGCAGCTCAACGCGCTGGCCACGGTGGATTACGAGGCCGTGATGAGCGCCAAGTGGGCGTTTTTGAGAAAGCTTTATCAGCAGGAGAAGCAGACTTTTCTCGCCGACCCGGCCTACCGGCAGTTTCGCGCCGAGCAGGCTGGGTGGCTGGTGCCCTACGCCGCGTTTTCGGGGCTGCGCGAGCGCTTTGGCACCGTGGACTTTCACCAGTGGCCGGCTGAGTTTCAAACCCCGACCGGGCTCGACGCGCTCACGGCCGAGGACGGGGCCGACTTCGACGAATTCGGGCTGCACTTTTTCACCCAGTTTCACCTCGATAAGCAGCTGCGCGCGGCCGTGGACTACGGCCGGCAGCGCGGGGTGGTGCTCAAGGGCGACCTGCCCATCGGCATCTACCGCCATTCGGTCGATGCCTGGACCCAGCCCGAGCTCTACCACCTCGACCGGCAGGCCGGCGCCCCGCCCGACGACTTCTCGACCACCGGCCAGAACTGGCGCTTCCCGACTTACAACTGGGCGCGCATGGCCCAGGACGACTACGCCTGGTGGCGGCAGCGCCTGGGCCACCTGGCCCGCTACTTCGACGCGCTGCGCATCGACCACATCCTGGGCTTTTTCCGCATCTGGGAAATGCCCGCCAGCTCGGTTGAGGGCCTGCTCGGGCACTTTGCCCCGGCCCTGCCGCTGCACCGCGCCGAGATTGAGCGCCGCCTGGGCTGGTTCGACGAAGGCCGCCTCTGCGCGCCCTACCTGCGCTGGCACCTGCTGGAGCGCACTTTCGGCGGCGAGGCCCAGGCCGTGTTCGATGAGTTTATGACGGCCGACGCCTACGGCAACATCGCGTTTCGGGCCGAAATGAGCAGTCAGCGGGCCGTCGAAAGCTACGTGGCGGCCCAACGCGTGGCCTGGCCCGAGCGGGCTGACTTTTACGAGCGGGTGCGGCCGGGGCTCTACCACTTCGCCAACGAGGTGCTGTTTGTGAAAGCCGATGAGCCCGATTTTTATCACCCGCGCATCACGCTCGACAAAACCGCCAGCTTCGCCGAGCTGGCCGACGAGCCGAGCCGCCGCCGGCTGCGCGACGATATTTACGTGGACTACTTCTTCCGACGACACGAGGAGTTCTGGCGCGCGCAGGGGCTGGTAAAGTTGCCGGCCGTGCGCTACGCCACCCGGATGCTCATCTGCGGCGAAGACCTGGGCATGGTGCCCGCCTCGGTGCCCGGCGTGATGCGCGAGCTCGGCATCCTGGGCCTGCACGTTCAGCGTATGCCGGCCAACCCACGCACCGAATTTGGCCACCCCGCCGACGCGTCCTACCTGAGCGTGGTCACGACGGGCAGCCACGACATGAGCACACTACGCGGCTGGTGGGAAGAAGACCGGGTGCGCACCCAGCGCTACTACGAAACCACGCTCGGCCACTGGCGGCAGCTCGCGCCTTTTTATTGCGAGCCCTGGGTGGTGCGCGACGTGCTGGCCCAGCACCTGGCCTCGCCGGCCATGTGGGCCATTTTCCCGCTGCAAGACCTGCTGGGCATGGACGCGGGCCTGCGCCGGGCCAACCCCCACGACGAGCAAATCAACGTGCCGAGCAACCCCAGCCACTACTGGCAATACCGCCTGCACCTGCCCCTGGAAGAGCTGCTCGACGCGGAAGGCTTTAACGAGCCCCTGCGCCAGCTCGTAGCCGAGAGCGGCCGCGGCCCGGCTTACTAATCGCCCCGGCCGGGGCGATTAGTAAGCCAAGCTGAACCCGGCCGCAATGCCCCGCCCCAACCAACGTGTCGGGCTACCGGCCCCAAACGCCAACGCGTCTAAGAGGCTGTTTAAGTTGGCACATTTTGACTATCCGGCGGATGTTGCTTAGCAATATAAAGGATTCTTCATTAACAGTTTTTCGTTCGTAACACCTTGCTAGTCTGCGGTTATTCGTCAGCCAACTGCTGCTGCGCTCGATAATCCAGCGCTGGGCATGAACGCAAAACTTGCCCGCTTGCCGGACCACCTGCTGCGGTACTTCGACCACTATCTGATGCGTCTACGCCATTTTTCTGACAAATTCACCCCGAAACCCCCCGTCGATTAGGACGCGCTTGACCTGCCCCAACAGGGGGTGGTGCTGTAAGCTGGCCCACCAGGCCAACGCCGTTTGCCCGTCGTGCTGGTTGGCTGGCACGACGAGCGTGGCCCCCCAAAGCCCCCGACGTGTCGCTGAGCACAAACCGCTTGCGGCCCTTGATTAATTTGCCGCCATCGAAGCCGACTTTTTCGGTCGCGGTGGCGGAGTTTTTGACACTTTGCGCATCGAGGAGAAGGGTGCTTGGTTCGGCGTTTTTTTTTCAGCCGTGGGGGGTTTCTCGCGGTAATCCACTAGTAAACAGGCGTTGATATTTTCCCAGACCCCTTCCTTGCCCCACTTCGTGCAGTAGTAATGCCCCGTGTTCCAGCAGGGAAACTCGCCGGGGATATCGCGCCAGCCACCGCCATTTTTGAGCACGTAGAGCATGGCGTTCACCACTTCTTCCAGTTCCCATTTGCTGCGCCGTTTGACCGGAATCAGGCCCACGATGCGGGGCCAAACCCCCGGGGCCATGTCGGAGGTATATCGCTTAGTTCGAATAATAATGTTTTGAAATTGATTTCCCAGCAAAAGTAACTTAAACAGCCCCTAAGCGCCAACGCGCCTAAGCGCCAACGCGCCGACGCGGACCTGGTCCGCGTCGGCGCGTTGGCGCTTAGGACAGTCATCTACGCCTGATTGCGGGTTAAATATGCGTTAAATCGGCGAGGAATGATTGTATTTTACTGACAAAAAATGTTTGTATAGGCTGAACAGTTAGCTGGTCAGGAATTATACGCGATTTCTAAAAAACCCGCTTAGAGTTGCCTGGACGGCTATTTTGGGGATATTTTGATTTGTAAGCTCAGCCATGAACACGTCGAACAATAAAACCAAAATTCACATTTTACTGACTCGTTCCCGTAACTTCGCCAGCCTGAGCCAGCCCTCCCCCGGGCCGGGCAGTGGGCCATCGTGCCGAAACCATCTTTTTTATTTCCTTTTATGGACGCATTCTTATTCACCATTTCGCGGGGCCGGCAGCGGCGCGCGGGCGGCGTGGGGCATCGCCCTTGGTCGTTGGTACTGTTGGTGCTGCTGGGCTGGCTGACCGTAGGCCGGGCCTGGGGCCAGAACCTGATTATCAACCCCGGCTTCGAGGCGCAGCCGGCCGCCAACTACACGGCCACCAACGTGGGCTTCACGTTTCCGGGCTACAGTTTTACTCCTCCCGGCACCAATGACCCCGGCGCGGGCTTCCTGGCCATTCGCACAGGCACGCTAGCCTACAACCCGGGCTTTGGGCTCAACAACGTGGACCACACCAGCGGCAGCGGCAACATGCTGCTGGTGAACGCTTCGGTCAGCGCTACCAGCGCTTATTTCTGGCAGCAGACGGTGACCGTAGCCGCTAATACGAGCTACGTGTTCTCGTACTGGCTCATCAACAACTTTTTCGCCGCGCCGGGCGTCATCCAGACGGAGTACAGCCTCGACGGCGGGACGACGTTTACGACGGCCACGCCCACGTTTCAGAACACCAGCGGCACGACGAGCGGCAGCCGGTCGAACTGGCAGCTGAGCCCGCCGCTGACCATTGCCACGGGCAGCGCCACGCAGCTCATCATCCGCCTGACTGACCTGACCCGCTCCAGCAACGGCGACGACTTCAGCATCGACGACCTGAACCTGAGCCCGACCAGCGCCGCCGCCGACGTGGCCACCACGCTCAGCACGAGCGCGCCGGCTTCGGTCGGGCCCGGCACCAGCCTGAGCTATTCGGTGCGACTGCTCAACAACGGCCCCCAGGCGGCAACCAACGTCGTGGCCCAGGTGCAGTTGCCAATAGGCCTGACCAGCGCCGCCTTCACGGGCCTGCCCGCCGGCGCCAGCTACGACAACACCACCGGCCGGCTCACGCTGCCCGCCGTGGCCTCGCTGCCGAGCGGCGCGGCCGGCGCCCAGACGATTACCTTCGGCCTGACGGCCCCGCCCTACTCCGCGACCATCGCGGCTACCGCCTCGTCGACGGCAACTACGGCCGACCTGACCCCCGGCAACAACGACGGCAGCCTGGCCGCCGCCCGCACGAGCAACCTCGTGGTGCTACCCGCCAATGGCTGCGGCGGTACGCCCTACGGCCCGAGCACCAGCAGCGGCCTCTATGCCGAATACTACAACGGCTACTTCGGCTCGACGGCGCAGTCCACGAGCGGGGCCGATAACCTGGGCTTTTTTGCCAGCAACACACCCGTGCTGGCCCGCTACGATGCGCAGGTCAATTTTCCGGCTAACAACAGTTGGGGTAACCTGGGCCTGAGCGGCGCCACCAACGGCAACGCCAACAGCTACCAGCAATATTCGGCCCGTTACCGGGGCAGCTTCAGCGTGCCAACCGCCGGCAACTACGTGCTGACCCTGACCTCAGACGATGCCTCGTACCTGTGGATTGACGGGGCCGCGCTGGCCGCCACGCCCACGCTGGCCTCGGCGGCCGTGGACAACGGTGGGGCGCACGGCAGCCGGTCGCGCTCGTCGGTTACGCTCACGCTCAGCGCGGGCCTGCACGACGTGCTTATTTTCTACGGCCAGGCGGGTGGCGACAACACGCTCACTTTCAGCTATACCAGCTCGGCGGGCGGCAGTGGCACCGTGCCCAACGCGCTGCTCTGCGCTACCAAGGCCCCAGCGGTGCCGCAGGTTGCGCTCACGGGCTTCGTGTACGAGGATGCCAACTACGGCGGCGGTAGCGGACGCAGCCGGGCCACGCTCGGCGCGGCGGCGGCGGTCCGGCCGGGGGTCATCGTGGAGCTCTACGACACCAACGGCAACTACGCCGGCTCGACCGTAACCGATGCCAGCGGACGCTACAGCTTCACGGCCGCCTCGGGGGCCACCTACACGGTGCGGGTGGTGAACCGCTCGGTTGTTTCGAGCCGGGCAGGAGCCACCTTCACGGGCAGCGCCACGGCGGGCTACGTGAGCGACCAGCTGGCCGTGCAGACCTACAACGGCACCACCTCGCGGGTGGGCGGCGAGGCCCCGAGCCGGGCCGATGCTGGCCCCAACACCAGCAGTGCCAGCCTGAGCAGCCTGAACACGACCACGACGGCGGCGCAGTCGGTGGCGACCGTCGCGCTGGGCAGCGGCCCAACCACCGGCCCGGATTTCGGCTTCAACTTCGACGTTATCGTCAATGTGAACGACGCGGGCCAGGGCTCGCTGCGGCAGTTTATCCTGAACGCCAACGCGCTCGGCGGCGAAAGCAGCCTGGCGCAGGCCGGCTCGTTTCTCAACCAGATTGTGGGCGCGCCCGTCGTGTTCGCGCCCCTGCCGGCGGGCATTGAAAGCAGCATCTTCATGATTGCCGATGGGGGTGCCCACGACGGCATCCTGGCCTCGGTGCCGGGCCAGCTCACGGGCGGCGTGGCCGTGGTGAGCCCGCGCACGGCGCTGCCCGCCCTCACCGGCCCGAGCACGTCGCTCAACGGCTGGACGCAGACCCGAAACATTGGCAATAGTAACGATGTGATTGTGGGGACGGGCGGCACGGTGGGCAGCACCAACACCGTGGTGCCGCAGTACAACGGCCCCGAAGTGCAAATCAGCGGCACGGCGGCCGTGGCCGTGGGCCTGGAGCTGGGCGCGGGCTCGGCGGGCAGCAACGTGCTGGGCCTAGCGGTGCTGGGCTTCGGCGGCGCGCCCAACAGCGACGGCGCGGCCAACCTGCGCCTCAACCCCGGCACCGGCAACACGGTGCGGGTGCAGGGCACGTTCGTGGGCGCGTCGGCCAAGGGCGCGTCGGCGGCGGGCGGCTCCGGGGCCGACGGCATCCGGGTGCTGAGCGGCACAGCCCTGGTACTGGCCCAGAACCTGATTGAGTTTCACGCCGGGCAGGGCATTGCCCTGTCGGCTTCGGTTACGGCCACCATCAGCGGCAGCGAGGTGCGCGGCAACGGCATCGGCACCAGCCTGCCCAGCTTGCTGGTGCTGAACGGCGGCAGCTCGGTGCTCAACAACCTGGTGACGGCTAACGGCGGCGCGGGCCTCGACCTGGGACCGGCCAGCACCGGGGTTTCGGTGAGCGGCAACACGTTCAGCAGCAACGGTGCGGGCCTGGGCGCGGGCCCGACTTTCACGCCGGGCGTCCGGGTGGGCGGCAGCGGCCACACGCTGCTTCAGAACTCGATTATTAATAACTACGGGGCCGGGGTGCTGGTGCTGCCCACGGCCCTCAACAACGTCATCAGCCAGAACGCCATTGCCGGCAACGGCAACGGGCCGGGCAGCGGCGGCGCGGCCCCGACCGGGGAAATCGGCATCGACCTGCTGGCCGTGGGTCAAAACCCGGCCACCGGCACCGCTCCCTACGTGACGCTCAACAGCGCGACTACCAACGGCGGCAACGCGCTGCTCAACTTCCCGGTGATTACCAAAGCGGTGTTCAGCGGCAATAACCTCGTCGTCACGGGTACGGGTGTGGCCGGGGCCACGGTCGAGCTCTTCCTGGTGCAGGCCAACACCGTGGGCAACCCCAGCCTGGGCAACGGCTACGGCCAGGGCAGCTCGTACCTCGGCAACACGACGGCCGCCGCCGCCGACGGCAGCTTCACGGCCACGCTCCAGCTGAGCAGCTTCACGGCCGCCCAAAAGGCTGTTCTGAGAGCTGGCGGGTCCTTGCTCACGAGCACGGCCACGCTGGCGGGCACCGGCACGTCGGAGTTTTCGGGTAACGTGCCCATCACCAGCGGCCCCACGGCCTTCGACGTTACCAACCTCAACGTCCCGCAAAACGTGAGCCTGGTGGCCCTCAACCCGGGCCTGACCGTGCCGCAAGCCGCCGACGACCCGGCCACGCCGATTGCTTCGTTCACGGTGTTTCCGGCCACCAACGGTACGCTCTTCATTAACGGCGTGGCCGTGACGGCCGTCGGGGGGCAGGTGGTGCCGGTGGCCAATACCAACCAGCTCACTTTCACACCCACGCTGGGCTTTACCGGTGCCGCGACGTTCCGGTTTTTGGCCACCAACACCACTGGCGCCACCAGCAACGTGGCCACCTACACCATTCCGGTGGTGGTGTCCAACACGGGCTACATCGCCAACGACGACGAGCTGAACGTACCCAAAGACACGCCTACCAGTGGCAACGTGCTGCTGAACGACACCCAACCCACGGGTACGCTCACGGCTACCGTCACGGCGGTGGGCCTGGTAGCCCAGAATGGTACGGTGGCACTCAGTGCCGACGGCAACTATACCTACACACCCAAGCCGGGCTACACCGGCGACGACAGCTTCCAGTACCAGCTTTGCCAGTCGGGTAACTGCTCGAACGTGGCCACGGTGCGAATCCGGGTGTACGATGGGGCGACAGTCTGCATCACGGCCAACGGCCCGAACCGGCTCAGAAACGCCGGCTTCGAGGAGGGCAATACGCTCTTCACTTCGGCCTACCGGTTTGTGTCGGCGGCGGACAATGCGGCCAGCGCCAATGGCAACAGCGGCTTGATACCCGAAACTACCTACGGCGTGGACGTGGATGCCGCCGTGTACCACCCCGCCTTTACGGGCCTGGCCCGCAGCGGCCGTCAGTTCATGATGATTAATGGTGCCCCCGACCAAAGCAAGGTGTACTCGCAGACCGTGACCGTGGCCCGCGGCCGCTACTACACTTTTTCGGGCTTCGCCAACTCCATCAACCCCGGCAGTCCGGCTGTGCTGGGCTTCGTCATCAACGACAAGTCGGCGTCGGCCACGGCCACGCTCGACGGCACCACCAACTACATCCAGTTTCGGGGCGTGTGGTTTTCGGGCACCAGCACGTCGGCTAAGTTCGAAATTCGCGACATCAACCGCATCCGGGGCGGCAACGACTTCGGCCTCGACGACCTCTACTTTGGCACGTGCAGCGTGAACCTGCTGGCCGTGGACCAAACTAATGCGCCGGCCATACCCAAGGCCTCCCCGCCAACCCCGCTCAACAAGCCGCTGCAAGGCACCCTGACGGGGCCGGGCGCGCCTATCGCCTCGTTCATCATCCAGACGCTGCCCGCCTCTGGCACCTTGCGCCTGGGTGGCCCCACCGGCCCCATCGTGACTGTCGGCCAGATTATTCCGGTCAATCAGGCTGACGCGCTCTACTACCAGCCCGACCCTAATTTTTCGGGCAACGCCGTGTTTACCTACACGGCCGTCGACACCGAGGACGGTGGCTCGAACAACATCGCGACCTACATCATCCCGGTCAGCGCCCAGCCGCTGCCCGTGGTGCTGACCAGCTTCACGGCCCAGGCCAGCGGCCGCAGCGCCCGCCTGGCCTGGACGACGGCCAGCGAAATCAACAGCGCCTACTTCGGCGTCGAGCGCAGTGTGAGCGGCCAGCCCGGCAGCTTCACGGCCATCGGCCGGGTCGATGCGCAGGGTAATAAGCTAAGCCCAACTACCTACGGCTTCGTGGACCCCCGCGCCGCCGACACGGGCGCGCTCGTCTACTACCGCCTGCACCAGGTGGACCAGGATGGCAAGAGCACCTATTCGGTCGTGCGCAGCGTCTCGTTCGTGGCCACCGGCCCGGCCGGCCCGCTCACGCTCTACCCCAACCCGGTACCCGGCGGCACGGCCCCCACGCTCGACCTAAGCAGCCTGCCCGCTACGGCCAGCTACGACGTGCGCCTGCTCGACGCCACTGGCCGCAGCATCCGGGCCTGGTCGCTGACCGGCGGGCAGCCCCGCCCGCTGGCCTTGCCCGGCCTGGCCGCCGGCTCGTACTTGGTGGTAGTGAGCGGCCTCCAGCCCGACGGCTCGCCCCTGCGCCAGGTGCTGCGCCTGACCCAGGAGTAGCCGCGCCCACGGCGGAAACAGACGGCACCCCGTCTGCTCCCTGGTTTACCGCCAGCAAAGCCCTTCCGCCAATAGCGGAAGGGCTTTGCTTTTGGGTAGTCGGAATGACGTGAGGGCGAGCGAAATAGCTTTTCTGAGTCCGGGGACCGGGCAACGTGCCCATTGAATGAGGAAAACGCGGCCGTTTCTCAGACCAAAGCTTTACGACAGCGCCTCAGTCGAGCGCGGCTCTATCATACTCACCAGGCTGGTTCCCATGATATTTAAATAAAACCTGTTACATTTGAAAGCACAAAAATTCTAAACGGCGAAGACAAGCTGACTGGACATCTTTATTTCCCTCACCTTTTTTCTTACTTATTTGTATGGCACTAACTGCTTTTCCCTTTAGTCAGCACACCGGTGAGCTGCTCCCAGCTTACCGCGACGCTTACCTCCGCGGCGACTTGACCGCGGAGCACACCCGAATGGTAGATAACTACCTGCAAAAAAACACGGCGCGCGGCACCCAGACGTGGCAGCGCTACCACGAAATGGCCCAAACCGGCGAACAAGTATTAGCCGTGGGCTGGATGCAGCGTCAGATTGACCGGGTGCGGACCTCGACGGGGCGGACCCGCCGGCAAGCGGCCGCCCTGATGGCCGTAACCATGCTCCTGGTCGGGGCCGTGTTCGCGCGCCACGCTACGCCGGTTGCCCCCGGTAAAGTAGTGGCTTCGCCGTCGGCAGTATCTACGCTGGGCAAAACCCCCGCCACCGGCACCGAGGCACTGGTAATGGCAACGATAAGCGGCAGAATCCTGGACGAGAGTGGCAAGCCGCTGGTGGGAGCCACGGTATTCGAGAAAAATACCCGCCGGGGCGTGAGCACGAATGCCGAAGGTGCTTATTCCTTGCAGGTACCCTACGGCCGGCCTACCACGCTGGCGTACGGCTACAGCGGCTATACCGACGAGGAAGTACACATTGAGGAGGATAGCCATGCCGTGGAGAACGTGACGCTGCTGCCAACCAAAAGCGCACCTACCAAAGGCGCGCTGGCCAGATGGACCCGGAAAGCCGCGCGCTGGCTGTTCAACTAATTCCCGCTTCGATTTTCTAAAAATCTTTTTTAGGGCATCGCTGGTGCCGGCTCCCGCACGGGAGCCGGTTTTTCATCCATACCAATCATACCTACTTCTCGACTATTTCGCAATTTTCCTCCTCACCTTTTTAGATTCCCATCTGTGGCATACGCACTAAACACTTCCGCCGGCCAAGCCGTGCAGAACATCATTGACAGCTTACCGCAGCTCGTTGCCGTGGCGGTGGTGGAAGTCAGCTCGGGCCTGTGCCTGGCCTCGCATTCCAACTCGCCTACCCTGAACCCGGAGACGGCGGCGGCCTACAACACCGAAGTGGTGAAGCAGAAGCTGAAGGCTATGACTGCCCTCAAGCTTACGAACGAGAAAATCGATGATATCCTCATCACCCTCACCTCGCAGCTGCACCTGATTAAGCTGCTCGAAGATACTAAGAAATTCATTTACCTGGTGGTAAATACCCGCGACACGAACCTGGCCATCGCCCGCGATGTGTTGCGCCAGCAAGCGGAGCTGTTCAAATAGTCCGGCTCCGGTTGCCCAAGCCGGGCGTACTGAAACACGAGAGCCACCCTTATCAGCGGGGGTGGCTCTCGTATTTCGGCCCAGGCCAATGGCTAGGCTGGGCTACCGACGGTACGGGTCCGTAGCACTTCACGGGCAATGGCCAGGTTCGTGTCGCGGTGGCTCACCAGCAGGTGCACGAAATGCCGGTTGCCGGGTAACAGGCGCAGCACGTGCCACTGCGTGTCGCTGGTAATGAGCATGTCCTCGATGGCTTCGCCGGGGGCCAGCTCCCAGATTTGCAGGGCCAACTGGTTCTGCCGAATGCCGGCCGCGTGGTAGGGGGCGGCCTTGGCGGGGTTTAGCTTGCCCCCGAGCTGGCGCGTGGCCAGCAGCCGGCCCGATTGGAGGTCTATGACGGACACAATCAACAGGTCGGGCAAATCACCCGCGATGTCGAGCAGCAAGCTTTCGAAACGTTGCTTAAGCTGGAGACTGAGGCCATCAGCAAACGTTGTTTTCGACAGTCCGGAATCGGTGTCTTCGAAAAAAAACCGGGTAAGAAACGGGATTATCATGGCCGAGAGGACTATAGTGATACAAGCTGACAGTGGCGAGGCGATTGGGCCGGGGCCGGTCTGGCCTGGGATAGTCTCACAAAAGTGGGTCCGAATGAAGTAACTTGCTCGTATTGTGGAACTAGTCCGAACAACCGATAAGCGGCGCAAATACGATACAGTCGTTCGGGCCGGGGTATGAGCCGGGCCCTGCCCTCTGCGCCCTGACCAATTCAACCCTACCCAATCCAAGCCCGCCCGAAGTTGAGTAACGCTGTTTTTTCACTTTCTCCGACCCACCCCGGCGTGGCGTCCTTCCATGCCAAAACTATTTCAGCAAACGCCCGCTCTCATCGCCGTCCTGACGCTCACGCTGAACGCCTGTACGCACGCACCCCACCCCCACCATCTCCCCTGGGCCGCCAGCTACCCCCCCACTCATCAGTAATCAGGCGTGGTTTGCGGCCTCGAAATACGGGGTAATGGTGCACTACGTTCCGGGAATCAATGGTATCAAGTCGGGCAAAGACGGCACGTGGAACACGACCGTCAAAAATTTCGATACCAACCGGTTCGTGGCGGACGTGCAACAAACGGGGGCCGCTTACGTGGTCTTCTCGGTCGGGCAGAACTCGGACTATTACGTCGCGCCCAGTGCGGCATACACCAAAAAGACGGGTACGCTGCCGGGACAGTACGTTTCCGAGCGTGATTTAATCGCGGACCTGAGCGTGGCCCTGAAAGCCGCAGGCATCAAATTGCTGGTGTACGCTACGGCCCAGGGGCCGCTTTCGGCGCCTTCGGAAATCATGACCCGTTTCCCTGTTCCCAATGACCAGGCTACCCCGGCGGAGCGGGCGACGCTCAACGCCATGTACGAGGAATGGTCGAAACGGTGGGGAACCAATGTTGCCGGCTGGTGGCTTGACGGCTGCTACCCCTGGGTGGGTGGCTACTACAACCCAACCGACGGCGAGCAAAACATCGACGCGCTCTTGAGAGCGGTACGCACGGGCAACCCCGGCGCACTTGCTACCTGCAACCCGTCGGCGGAGCTGTTCAAATCGGTTAGCCAGGAGCAGGATTACATGGCGGGCGAGGAAAACGAGTTCGAACGTTTCCCCGGGGCGCAGCCCGAGCAGTTCAAAGGCAAGGGGTTAATCTGGCACATGACTTCGTACCTGGGCCGACAATGGGGGGATGGCGAGCTGACCCGCTCACCAGACCAGCTTGCCAGCTACATCCGCCTCGTCAGCGACCGCGCCGGGGTGGTCACGGTAGACCTGGGGATTCGGGCCGACGGGTCGCTGTTTCCGGCTCAGCTACAGGCCATGAGCCGCGTGAGGTCGCTGATTCGCGATGCCCAAACCGCGCCCGCCAACCCGAACCTGGCCCTGTACAAAAACGCGTTTCTTACCAGCAACGTCACCGGCCTCGACTTGCCGGTGAGTGGAGGTTCGCGTGCGGATGGCGGCAAACGGTACCAGCACTCGGCGCTGTTTGCCATCGATGGTCAAAGGGATTATTACGATGCACAGGCGGCCCAGGAGTGGCCCTGGTCGCTGGTGGTTGACCTGGGCAGTACGGCCACATTTTCAAAAGCCATCGTAACCTTCCAGAAAAATCTTTACGCTACCGATGCCAACCTCGAGATTTCAGACGACAGGCAACGCTGGCAGTCTGTTAAGCACCTGAAACCCACGGTAGGCGGGACGTACACGCTCGATTTCCCCCGAGTAGCCGCGCGTTACGTGCGCCTCCAGGCCAACAAGCCGGATGGTCCAAACCAGCCAGGCGGGCAGATGGCTGTTGCGGAATTGGAATTGTACGCCGACTGACTCGTTGCCCGACCATTACCCCCAGAAGGAAAGGCAGGGCATGGGGGCTTCATTCTTTGAAATTGAGGCTTTGACGCTACACTCACATCGAAGTCGGTCCCGCTGGCCCTGCCCGGCCTGGCCGCCGGCTCGTACCTGGTGGTAGTGAGCGGCACCCAGCCCGACGGTTCGCCCCTGCGCCAGGTGCTGCGCCTGACCCAGGAGTAAGCGAGCCGAGCAGCCAGCCACTGGCTGCTGACCTGAAAGCCAAAAAACCCCTTCTGCTGGTAGCAGAAGGGGTTTTTTGGCTTTCACCAAAACCTTCGCCCCGGCCGGCCGCTTGCTGGCTCATGCTTCCTACCCCCGACTCTTCCGCCGTCCCGCACCTCACGCACGTCAACGAAGCCGGCCAGCCGGCGATGGTGAACGTAGCCGATAAGCCCGCCACCGCCCGCCTGGCCCGCGCCGAGGCCTACGTGCGCGTCGGGGCCGAGGTGCTGGCCCTGGTGCAGGCCGGCGAGTTGCCCACCCGCAAAGGTCCCGTTTTCCAGACGGCCATCATCGCCGGGGTGATGGCGGCCAAAAAAACCGCCGACCTCATCCCACTCTGCCACCCGCTGGGCCTGGACGATATTCAGGTGCGCGTCGAGGCCCACGCCCCCAACGCGGTACGCATCGAATGCACGGCCCGCCTCACCGGCCGCACCGGCGTCGAGATGGAAGCCCTCACCGGAGCCACCGTGGCTGCCCTCACCGTGTACGACATGTGCAAGGCGCTCGCCCCCGACATGGTCATCGAAGGCATCCGGCTGCTGGAAAAAACGGGCGGCAAATCCGATTATCGCGCGTAGGGGCGGCTCGCAGCCGCCCGCTACGGTTGCTGTTGCTGGTGCGTAATACTACCGTCAGCTTGGTTCATACATCCAGCGGGCGGCTGCGAGCCGCCCCTACACTTTACGGATGCGCGGCCACCCACACGGTGCCATCTTCGTACTCCTCTTTTTTCCAGATGGGCACGACTTTTTTGAGCGTGTCGATGATAAATTCACAGGCCGCGAACGAGTCGGCGCGGTGCGGGGTGCTCACGGCGACTACCACGGCCACGTCGCCGATTTCGAGGGTGCCGTAGCGGTGCACGATGGCCACCTGGCGCAGCTGCGGCCACCGCTCGCGGGCCATTTCCGCCACGCGGGCCAGCTGCCGCCGGGCCATCGGCACGTAGGCTTCGTAGTGCAGGCGCACCACGGCCCGCCCGTCGCTGCGGTCGCGCACGGTGCCGATAAACGCATTTACGGCCCCCGCTTCCGGCGATTCGGCCGCCCGCAGTACGGCCGCCACGTCGATGGGCTGGTCGGTTAGGTCAATCATCAGTAAGCAATGAACAATGAGCAATGAACGATGAACAATTCTAGTCAATGAACATTGCCGTGCAGCATTGGCGAGAATTGCTCATTGCTCATTGGTAATTGCTCATTGAAAATCAGCCTCCGGCAACGGGCGGGATGAGCGCGATTTCGTCACCTTCGGCCAGGGCCACATCGGCGGCGGCGTACTCGTTGTTGACGGCCACGGCCAAGCTGCGCAATTCGGTCAGGCCGGGGTACGTGGCGCGCAGACTGGCGAGCAGGCCGGCCGCCGTTTCGCCCGCTGGGGCGATGAGCGTCAGGACGGAGTGCCCTGCGATATCGCGGGCGATGCCAAATAGCTGAATGGTAAGTTTCAAAGTGGTGGTTTATTGATTGTTCAGTCGTTGCGAACAAAGTAAAGGGAACGCGGCCAACGAGAATTATTCATTACTCCTTGATAATTGCTCCTTGAAAATCACCCGCCTATCGTGGCCATGCTCTCGAAGCTGAGCTGATGCAGCGGGCGCTCGCGCTCGGCGGCGAAGCCGTCGGAGGCGCGGTGGTAGAACGCCTGTTGCAGGGCGATGAGCAGGTCGGCATCGGTTGCGCCGCCACGTAGCAGGGCGCGCAGGTCGAGGCCGTTCTGGGAATAGAGGCAGGTGCGCAGGCCGCCTTCGGCCGTCAGGCGCAGACGATTACAGGAGCCGCAGAACGTGCGCGAATACGCCGCGATAATGCCCACCGTCCCTTCAAACCCAGCCACGGCGTACTCGTCGGCGGTGTTGCCGAGCGGCGCGGGCAGCGGGCGCAGCTCGCCGAGGTGCTGCTCCAGGTGCTGGCGGATGCGGGCGTGGTGCCAGGGTAACGTGGCAGCCGAAGCTTCATGCGAGCCGCCGTTGAAAGGCATTTCCTCAATGAAGCGTACTGATAACGGCCGGGTGCGGGCCAGCTCGGCCAGCGGTACCAGGTCGGCGATGTTGCGCCCGGCCATCACGACGGCGTTGATTTTCAATTCGATGCCCGCATCGAGCAGTGCGTCGAACGTGCGCAGCACGGCCGGCAGCTCGTCGCGCCGGGTGATGGCGGCGAAGCGATGCCGGTCGAGCGTGTCGAGGCTCAGGTTCACGGCCCGCACCCCGAGCCGGGCCAGCTCGGGCACATACGGGGCGGTAAGTACGCCGTTGGTCGTCAGGCTGATGTCAGTCAGGCCGGGCACGTTGGCTAATTGTTCGATGAAGGGCAGCAGCCCGCGCCGCACGAAGGGCTCGCCGCCGGTCAGGCGCACCTTGCGCACACCCAGGCCGGCGAGCAGCGTGGTCAGGCGCAGCATTTCCTCGTAGCTGAGCACCTCGCTTTTGGGCAAATACTTGATGCCTTGCTCGGGCATGCAGTAGAAGCAGCGCAGGTTGCAGCGGTCCGTCACGGCCAAACGCAGGTATTCCAGGGGGCGGCCGTGGGCGTCGAGCATGGTTTGTTGGATTAGGGATTATTAGGGATGAGGGACTCAGGATGAGAGATGAGGGATTAAGGACAAGAGACTATGGACTGGATACGAGAACGGTTAAACAAGCTATTCAGGCAGTTCACGCGGAGGGGCAGCAGAAGGAATAATGTGTTGGATAAAATGCCTTATCATAAATCCCTAATCCTGTATCCCTAATCCCTCATCCTACTTCCACCCCAGCCAGCCGGCCCGCTGCGCGTAATGCACGGCCGTACCCAGCAGCAGCCCTACGAGGTAGCCGTAGGGCAGGTTGGCGCAAACTACGCCCACGAGCAGGGCCAACAGCAGCGCGGCGCGGTCGGCGGCCAAATCGCGCAGCAGCGCGGCCAGCGTAAGGGCCTCGAACAGCAAGAGTACGCCCAACACTGGCAGCGGGAAAATCTTCACCACTTCGGTGAAACCAGGGCTAAAAAAAAGACCTAACGTCAGGTACAGCCCGCCATAGAGCACGACCGAGCCGCCCGTGCGCGCCCCGTAGGCGTAGTGCCCCACCAATCCGCCCGAGCCGTGGCAAGTCGGAAAGCCACCGAGCACGGGGCCGACAAAATTCATCAGCGCGTAGGTGAGCCCGATTTGGCGGACGCTGAGCGGGCGCTCGGGAAAATAATCCTGCACGACCTGCCGGGTGGCGAGCACCGAGTTGCCGAGCGAGAGCGGAATCTGGGGCAGGGCCAACAGCACGGCCCCGGTGGCGAGGTCGGGCCAGGTGGGCAGGTAGGGCGTGGGCAGGCGCAGGCCCACGGCGTGGCCGGCCCCGGCCCAAGCGGCCCAGTTAAATCGAAAAGCCAGCGCCCAGGCCACGCCCAGGCCCACTACCACCAGCGCGGCCGGGTAGCGGCGGTGGCCCAGCAGCACGGCCGTCAGCCCAAAGGCCACCGCCGCCAGCCCGTAGCCGACTGCCCCGTCGCTGGGCACGTAAGTTTTCAGCGCCAGCGTGCTCAGCTGCAAAGCCAGCCCGAGCTGAATACCCCGAATGACGGCCTTCGGCACGAGCCGCGCCAGCCCGCCCAACAGCCCCGACACGCTCAGCAGCAGCATCCCGATACCCACCGCCAGCCCGCCCCCGGCAATAACCGGGGCCGGAATACGCTGGGCGATGACCAGCGCCGCGAACCCTTTGAGCGGCTGCACCGGCATGGGCATCCGGTACCAGAGCCCGCTGGCCACCTGCATCAACCCGAACAGGATGAGCACGCTGGCCGCATCCAGCCCCGGCGACGCGCCCAGCACCCCGATGAGCAGCGGCAAGTCGGTGCCCAGCCCGCCGAGCGCCCCGGCCAGCTCGTGGCGGTCGAAGCGCAAGGATGGGCGGGCAGTTTGGGTAAGCAGCATGGGTAAGAGTGTAGAACGGAGGGGCACTCCGTTTTGCCGCGCAGCGGCAGGTGCGCGTGAGGTTGGAAGGAGCGGACGCCGCCCAAACGGAAGGACCGAGGCTTGCCGCTGAGCGTGTAGAACGGAGTGGCACTCCGTTCTACACGCTCAGCCATCAAAATATTCCGCCAACCCGCCGGCCAGCGAGCGCACCTCGTCAAAACCCAGCTCCTCGCGAAGCAGACGCACGGCTTGCGCGCTGCGCGCCCCACTCTGGCAGACGACGACCACCAAACGGTCACGAGGTACTTCAATGGCGCGGGCGGCCAGCTCGGCCAGCGGCACCGGCACCGAGCCGGGCAAATGCTGACGGGCAAACTCGTCGGGCCGCCGCACGTCGAGCAGCAGCGGCGGGTCGGGGCCAGCGAGGGCGACGCGCAACTCGTCGGCATTGATGTTGAGGTAGTTATTACCCTCCACGGGCGTGGTGGTCGGGTCGCAGGCCGGGTCAAGGTAATCGGCCGGGTCGGCGGTGTCGAGGTTGAGGAGGCTGCGCACGGGGTCGCGCCGGAAGCGCAACAGCCGCGTTTGGAAGCTGCGCACGTCGAGCAGCCAGAGCCGGCCGCTGAGCACCTCGCCCAGCCCGAGCAGCACCTTGAGCGCCTCGGTGGCCTGCACCAAACCAACCAGGCCGGGCAGCACATTGAGCACGCCGGTCACGTTGCAGTCGGGCGCTTCGGCCGCGCCGGGCGGCACCGGAAACAGGCAGCGGTACGTCGGCCCGCCGTCGTAATTAAACACCGACACCTGCCCTTCAAACCTATAAATGGCCCCCGACACCAGCGGCCGGCCCAGGCTCACGCAGGCATCGGAGAGCAGGTAGCGGGTCGGGAAATTGTCGGAGCCGTCCACCACCAGGTCGTAGGCCCCGACCAGGGCGCGCACGTTGTCGGGCCGCACGCGCACCGGGTGCAGCTCGGTGCGGGTGTCGGCGTTGAGCCGGGCCAGGGCGCGGGCGGCGGCCTCGACTTTGCGCGCGCCCACGTCGGCGGTGCCGTAGAGGGTTTGGCGGGGCAGGTTGTGGGCTTCCACGCGGTCGGCATCGGCCAGGCCGAGCGTACCCACGCCGGCGGCGGCCAGGTACAGCAGCACCGGGCAGCCCAGCCCGCCCGCGCCCACCACCAGCACCCGCGCCCCGGCCAGCCGCGCCTGCCCGGCCGCCCCCACTTCGGGCAGCTGCACCTGGCGGCGGTAGCGGAGCAGGTCGGGAGCGGCAGGGTCGGTGGGCGCGGCAGGCATAAGTAAAAGCGAGCGGGGCGCGAAAGTACACGGGCGGCGGGCCGCGAGTTCCGGGGCCGGTAAGCCACGGGGGGCGCTAGTTTCTGGCACACATCGGCCGGTTGGAAGGTCAACCCACTACGCCCTAGGGCGTTCGCCATACCACATGGCGGCACCCACTGCGAAAAAGACTACGCCCATCAGCCCCAATCCGCCCGTGCCGAACCAGTTTTCCAGCCTGTCATCCAGCCGGGCTTTTTCGGGATGCAGCGGGTCGTAGCGCACCGTCACGGGGTCGAGCCGGGCGTAGCGTGGCCGACCGGAGAATACACTGGCGATAAAAAAATGGGTTTTCCCATCCTTCGCCCGGAACCCGATTATCGTACCGTAGCCGGTGCTGGTCATGTTATCGGTATTCTGATATTGGTACGAGTAAACTTCGTCCACGAAGCCGGGGACGACGACAGCTTTCTTTCGAAATTGTACGACATCGTAGCCAACGATTCCAGCCGTGAGCAGCAGCGCCAGACCGCTGACCAGGAAAACGACGGACGGGGATAAGCGGGACATGGGCGGGTCGGGTTTGAGGGTGAAGTCGGGGGTTGTTCGTAGCTGCCCCTGCGCTAGCTTGCCGCCGCCGCTACCCTACCTGCACCAGGCGCGCCACCTCGGCCGCCGGGCCTATCTGCACGACGGCCCCGGCGTTGAAGCGCAGGAAATCGGCCTCTACGCCGTCCGAAAACACGACCCCGCCGGCGGGCATCAGCGACTCGACTTGCAGGCGCTCGTCGGCATCGAGGCGGCCGGCTACCAGGTCGCACTGGGTGCGCTTGCTCAAAAACGGCTCGCGCACCACAAACAGCAGCTCGTGGGCGGTGGGCCGGGGGTAGCTGTCGGCCGTCCGGCCAAAGCCGCCGGCAAAGTCCTCGACGGCGGCCGTCATGTTGAAGACCGAGCTGAGCCAGCCCGTGCTGCCGGCCGCCGTGGCCACGAGAATGCCCGACGAGGATTGCTCCTCGGTACTGCCGCCGAAGCTGATGCGGTAGCGGGCCGATACGTGCGAGGCCGCCCCGACGAACAAGTCGTTGAAGGCCAGCAGGCGCTGGCCGTCGGCGAGGCAGGCTTCGGCGAGCTGGTGCTCGCGCACGGCGGCGCGGCCGGCCAGCACCCGCTGCACGGCGGCGCGGCAGGTATCGGGCCGGAAAGGCAGCAGCACGCCGTCGTAGCGGTCGGGGTCGGGGTTGACGGCCACCAGCGGACAGCCGCGCACGTACTTGGCGGCGTTGGCCACCAGCCCGTCTTGCCCCACCACAATCACGAGGTGGCTGTCAGCAAACAGGAACGAGGGCAGGAAGGCCCGGTCCACGATTTTGCTCTTCACCACGCCCGTCAGCTCGCGCTGCACCTGGGCCACGGCGGCCTCGATGCGGCGATGCTCCTGGGCGTACTCCTCAAATTCGGCGTCGCTGCTGTCGGTTTTGCCGGCCTTGCGCTGGAGGTAAAATTTGGCCTGCCCCGCCGTGTTAAACTGCTCCAGCAGCGCCTCGTAGCGGGTTTTACTCTTGATGATGATGGCGTACTCGAAGGGCATGAGGCTTAGTGCTAAGAAGCTAATTGAGTTAATAAAAACGGTCATGCTGAGCGTAGCGCAGCGGAGTCGAAGCATCTCTACCGCCTCGTTGTGCGGTCCGGGTGGAACGGTAGAGATGCTTCGACTTCGCTGCGCTGCGCGTACGCCAGATGGGCATGACCGACCACAAAAAAGCGTCTTTTTGCTAACTTAAATTGCTTCTAGGTACCAAGCACAAGCCTACCGCCTACCGGATTTGGGGGTTTGCGGGCGCGCGTCGCGGCGCGAGCTGCCGGAGTCATTACTGGAGTCACCGCCGGAGCTATTGCCAGCGCTGTTGTCGGAATTGTTGCCAGAGCTGCCGCCGGAATTATCGTTCTTGTCGAGCAGGCCGTCGAGCAGGTCGGGGGTGATGTTGAGGGTGCCGATTTTGGCGGCATTCTCGGCCAGCTCGCGGAAAGCCAGGGCGATGTTGAGGCGCGGGTCGGGGTTGTTTTGCAGGGCCGTGAGGATGCGCCAGTCCAGGCTCTGGAAGGGCCGCAGGGTGGTTTCAGTGACGTAGCCCTGGGCATCGGCGGCGAGGCGCTCGTTGGCCGTTTGCTGCTCCAGGAGCTTGGCCCGGCTGGCCTCGACGGCAATGTCGGCCTGCACTTGCAGCTCGCGGAGCTGGCGCTCGTTGGCGGCCCGCTGAAGCTGGGTCTGGTTGCGCTTCTCGTCAATCTGCTTGCGCTTTTCCTCGACCGCAATGTCGGTGTTCAGTTCGCTTTCCTTGATGCGGCGCTCCTGCTCGACGGCAAAGTTGCGGCGCTCATACACGGCCTGGTCGGCTTCCTGCTGAAGGCGCTCGCGGGTTTCGGCCTCCAACGCCCGCTCCATTTCGGGGGTGGCCCGCACGGCCAGGATGTTCACGCCCAGCACCTCAATGCCCAGCAGCGCCACGGCCGCCGAAGCCCGCAGCCCGACCCCGATTTCAGCCTCGATGGCCTTGTTCGAGCGCACCGAGTCTTTCAACCCCAGGCTATGCACGAAGGCCGAAGTAGCCGTCTGGGCCTCGTTTACGAGGCGCTGGTTGAGCTTTTCGAGGTCGTCCGTCTTGTAGTTGCCGCTGCTGCTCACCGTGAAGTCGAGCAGCTCGGCCAGCTGCTTGGGCTGGGTGATGCGGTAGGTGAGCTGGCCCTGGATGCTGATGCTCTGGTAGTCGGCGGTGGTTTCGTTGAAGATGAAGGGCAAGTCGTTGGAAGCCAGCGGCACGGCCGCGATGGAGCTGCCCAGCGTCCCATAAAAAAATGCCAGCCCGCGCCCCTCGCGCACCAACCGCCCGTTTTTGTAGAGCATAACGTAGGTCGTCGAGTCGAACTTGGCGTAGCTGAGGCCGAACATAAGCGGAAGGGTTGCGGGGTGAAGAAAGCCGCCGGTCAGCGCCCTTAGCCAAGTGCCGGGCTGCGCTACGGCAGGCCACAAATGTAACCGCTGCGGTTAGGCCGGGGTAGCCCGCTGCTTCCAACTGCTCTCACGCCTTTGCGGCGCGCCTCACCCCCACTTTCACTCCGGGGAGCCGATGCGTGTAAATGCGGAGCTGCGGATTGTCTTTCAGGTTTAAAGTCAGCTGCTTGGACTGCTCAGCCGCTCAATCAGCTCCGCCGGCAGCGGCCGCAGCTTACGGGCGTGGTAATCGAAAGCCAGCATCCCGGTCTTGGCGCGCGCAATTTCTTTGCTCGCTTGATTGTGAACGTGATACACCACGTCGAAGCCGTACTTGCTCAGGTCGGCTACCCCAACCTGGACGCGCAGGACGTCGCCGTAAAATGCCTCGCCCTTGTACTCCACGGCGACATCGGCCAGGATGAAACCCCGGCCGGTGGCGGCATCCAGCTCGGCCGTGTCCAGGTGCGCGAGCAGCTGCACCCGCGCCTCGTGCAGCAGGCCCAGCAGGGCATCGTTGCCGAGGTGCGCCCCGTAGTTGAGGTCGGTGATGCGCACGGGCAGCTCTACGGTGAGCAGGAAAATATCGGGCAGGGCTACCTTTATGCGGGCCATACGTGCAAGTACAGATGAGAGACGACCGGTATTTTGATGCCTCAAAGTTAGAAGTTCGGACCACGGCCGACGGCTCTTCCACGCTCTATGTGCCGGAGCTCGACGAGCAGTACCACTCCTACAACGGGGCGTGGCAAGAGTCGGAGCACGTATTCGTGGGGGCCGGGCTGCTGCCCTTGCTGGCCGCCGGGCGGGGCTATTACGACGGGCCGCCGCTCCAAGTGCTCGAAGTGGGCCTGGGCACGGGCCTCAACGCGCTGCTCTCGCTGCGGGCCGCCGTCGCCGCCGAGCGGGGTGGTATTATCTGCTACGATGCGCTGGAAACCTTGCCCTTGCCGGCGACCATCGTCGAGGCCCTGGCCCAGGACTGGGCCGACGACCCCGACATGCTGGACACCTTTCGCAAGCTGCACGCCCTGCCCTGGGACGTGGTACAGGAGCTGGGGGTCGAGTTTTCGTTGCTCAAACGCCTGGAGTCGGCCCAGACCGCCAAGCTGGCTGCCGCCCACTACGACCTGATTTATTTCGATGCCTTCGCCCCCGAAAAACAGCCCAAGCTGTGGTCCGAAAACATGTTTGAGCGCCTCTACGCCGCCGCCGCACCGGGCGCGGTGCTGGTGAGCTACTCCGCCCAGGGGCAGTTTCGGCGCAACCTGCGCGCCGCCGGCTGGCTCACCGAGTCCTTGCCCGGCCCCCTGGGCAAACGCGAGATGACGCGGGCACGCAAGCCGTAGCTGCTTGTTTTTAGGCCACAGATTCTGGCGGCGCTCCGCGTACTACCAGCGGCGCTGCCTTGCTTTACCCAGACCTTAAAAACAGCCATCAACCACTAAGAACCAAATATTTAATAACTATGACCATCGAAATTCATTGCCCGCATTGCCACTGGGAGCCCGATGGCGACGCGCACTGGCAGTGCCGCTGCGGCCACGTCTGGGACACGTTTGCGACGGCCGCCGTGTGCCCGCGCTGCCGCCACCACTGGCACGATACCGATTGCCCGACGCAGCCCGGCGGCTGCGGCACCACCTCGCCCCACCTCGACTGGTACCACGGCCTCGACGGGCTGGTGGCCGAGCTGGTAGAAGAAGCCTTCGCCGTGCCAACCGCCTGATTAGTGGTTAGTGATTAATGGTCAGTGGTTAATGGTCAATAATTTCAGACCCCGACCGAGCTTCGTCCATCATTAATCACTGACCATTACTCACTAACCATTGACTTGCTTTTGCTGCATGAGTCGTAAGTTTCTCGATGCCGAAACGCCTGCCTGGGTGGCCGAGGGCCTCGTAAGCGAGGCGCAGCGGCAGCAGCTGCTGGCCCGCTACCCACCCGAGGCTACGCAAGCCGTGGGCTTGCTGCCGCTGCTGGGCAGCATTTTGGTGGGACTAAGCGCGCTGAGCGTGGTGGCGGCCAACTGGCAGGCGCTGCCAGCGGCCGGGCGGCTGGCCCTATTGGTGGGCACCGTGGTGGCGGCCTACGCGGGCGGCGACTACTTCGGGCGGCGCGGCAACCGGCGGCTGGGCCACGCGCTGCTGGGCCTCGGGCTGGTGGCGTTCGGCGTGAGCATCATCCTCACCAGCCAGCTCTACCAGCTGGTGGGCTACGACGTGAGCGGCCTGCTGGCCTGGGTGGCGGCGGGCGTATTACTGAGCTACCTCATTGACAGCCAGGGACTGTTGCTGCTGCCCGTCGTCATCGGGGTGGCCGTGCAGGCGTACTGCGTGCAGGCGCTGGGCAGCTACAGCTACGCCGTGGCGGGGCTCGTGGCCGGCGGTAGCGGCCTGCGCTGGTGGCGCGGGCCGGGCGTTGGCGCGAGCGGGCCAGGCGCCCTTGCCGCGCCCGACCCGCTCGTAGCCTCGGTGCTGGCGGCGGGGCTGCTGGCGCAGGCGGCGCTGTGGGTAGCCGCGAGCGAGGCGAAAATCACCTGGTTTTTTATTCCGGCGCTGCTCGTTTATGCGGCCGGCGACTGGCACCCCAGCGCCCGCGCCGGCCGCGCCTTGCAAGGGCCGCCGCTGGTGGCAGCGTATCTGTTTGCGCTGGGCCTGGCCTTGTTTGGCGAAACCGACCAGTACGCCGGGCTGCTGCGGCCGCCGGTGCTGGCCTACCTGGGGGCGCTGGCGACCGTGTCTGTCTTGTCGGGGGCTGGCAAGCGGGCGCGGGGCAGGCTGGCTTCGCTGCCCGACTGGCTGCTGCTGCTGCCGGGTTTCTATTTGCCGGGCGGGCTGCCGCTGGCCATAGCCACGCTGGTCGTGCTCTACGCCCACGCCGGCTCGGTGCTGGCCCGCGCCCAGCGCTCGGGCGATGCCGAACAGCTCACTTTGGGCACGGTGCTGTTCGTGGTGGCCACCATGGTGGCTTACTTCAAGCTCACCTGGGCATTTCTAGATAAATCGCTTTTCTTTCTGATTGGCGGGGTGCTGCTGCTGAGCCTGAGCTGGTACCTGCGCCGACGCAACGCCCGCAGCTTAGCCACAGTTGCCGCCGGGCAGCCCGTCCCCGCTCCTGAGCCATGGCGTTTTCTGCTTCCGCGTCGCGCCGGTTGTTGCTCAAGCTGCTCGTAGCGGCGCAGGTGCTTTACGTGCTGGGCGTGGCCGGCGCGGGTTACGCCACTACGGCCTACGGCCAGCACATCTGGCTCAGCACCAGCCCCGTGGACCTGCATGCGCTGCAATACGAGAGCTTCGTGCGCCTGCGCTACGCTGTGGCCGAGGCCCCGCTCAGCGCCTGGCGCGGGGCCGCGCTGCCTCGGCGCGGGCAGGCGGCCTATGTGCTGCTCGCCCCTGGCCCGGCCGACAGCCTCGCCACCGTGGCCGGCATCTACGCCAGCGCCCCCGCCGCGCCCGCCGCCGGCCAGGCTGTGCTGCGCGGCTGGGTAGCCGAAGTTTATCCCAAAACCCTCGCCCTGCGCTATAACCTGGAGCGCTACTACGTGCCCGCCGAAAGCCCCCTGCGCAGCCTGCGCTCTGGCCCACAGTTACGAGTGCAAGTCAGCATCGCGCCCTGGGGCCAGGCCCGCATCGAGGCCGTGCGAGTGCTGAAGCGTTAGGTTTGTTGTTTAGTGTTTGTTGCTTTTTGTTAGTCAGTCGATTGACTATCAACAAACAAAAAGCAAAAAGCAACAAACCTAAAACCGCTCGGCCGGCGGTAGCAGGGCGCGGTCGGCGGCGGTGAGGACAGTGAGGGCGTATTTCGGCTGGTTGGTGAGCGTCATCTCATCCAGCAGGTTCACCATATCCTGGTAGCTGGCGGCGGGATTGGCTTTGAGCAGCACGACCAATTCTGGCTGATGCTGCCGGGCCAGCAGCAGCGCCTGCCTCAGGCCGTGAGCGCTGAAATCGGTGGTGTGCAGCGTCGGCACCGGCACGGACGGGTCAGTCGGCCGGCTCAACCCGAAATAGTAAAACACCCGATGCTGCCGCCCCACGATAACCGTCATGGCGCGCCTCTCCATCACATCTGACGGGTGCTCCGGGTCGTGTACGGGCATTTGCAGCTGCATCACGCGGGGCTTGGCAAACGTGGTAGTCAGCATGAAAAACGTGAGCAGCAAAAACGCCAAGTCCACCATTGGCGTCATGTCGAGGCGGAGGTTGAGCTTGCGGGCGCGCGGCTTTTTACTGGCGCGGGCGGCGGGTTGGTTGAGGCTGGCCATCTTGGGTGATGAGATGAGAAGGTGAGACGTCTCCTCCTCGATGCGGCCTCAGCCGAAATTCCACACCCCGGCCGGCGTGAGGAGCGCGTGCAGCGGCACGTCGGTCGGCTCCAGGTCGGCGATTTCCGCCACTGGCTCCGTTTCCAGCAGGCTCAGCCCGATGAAGCGCGTGGCGGCTGGGCACTGGGCCAGAAACCGGTCGTAGTAGCCGCCGCCGTAGCCCACGCGGTGGCCGCGGTGGTCGGCGGCCAGCAGCGGCACCAGCACCGCATCAATCTGAGCAGGCTGGATTTCGGCGGACGGGTCGGCGGCTGGCTCCTGAATGCCCCAACTATTGGTTATCAGCTCGGTAACCGCAGTCAGCTCGTAGTGCCGCAGCACGCGGCTAGGCTGCATCACGGGCGCGACCAGGCGCACGGGCAGCTTTTCGGCCCACACGCGCTCGATGACGCGCCAGGTATCGGGCTCGTGCCGGGCCGCGATGGGCAGAAACACGTGCAGCCAGCGCCAGGCAGCCGCATCGAAATGGGCAAAAAGCTGCTCGGCGAGCCGGGCGCTGCGGGCGGCGACTTCGGCCGTACTCAGGGCCTGGCGCTCGGCAAGCGCGGCGCGGCGCAAGGTGGCTTTGGTCGGCATAGTTAGCTAAACATCAACTATTAGTCAGGGTTAAAAACCCGTTCATAAACCCCAGTCCCTAATCTCTCATCCTTCATCTCTAATCCCACCAACATGCGCGACAAACCCTTTTACGCCGAAACCGAGCAGCTCTTCGCCCACGTGCGCGACCACGCCTTTGAGCCGCTCGCCGCCTTGTGCGACGATGATTTCGGCATCGTGGACATCAACGCCGAGGGCGGCACGCTCGTCGTGCGCAACCGCGCCGAGTGGGAAGCCTGGTTTCGCGGCCTCTTCGCCCAGCTCACCCAGCTCCAGGCCCAAACCTGGTCGGAAATCACCGGCTACGAAGCCGTCCAGACCGCCGAGATGGGCTACTGCGTCGTCGATTTCGACCAAATGCTGGTCACGCCCGACGGCAAGCGCCTGCGCTTCTCCGCCCTGAGCACCATCATTTGGAAGCGCGTCGGCGAGCGTTGGAAAGAAGCCCGCTACCACAGCTCGCTGCTGGGCGTGAAGGACGAGACGAACCCCACAGCCTAACGTTTTTGCTAGTCGGCCCGGCGGCCGCAGGCATTTCAGGCAAGCGCTGCCCGGGCGCGCGCCAGCTTTTCGTCCAGCTCGCGCAGCTTGCCCTGCCAGTATTCAACCGCTTTGCCGGGGGTTTCGCCGCTGTCTTTATCGGGTAGCCTGCCGTAATACTCGAAGTTTTTTTGTCGGTCCCGCGCGTAGTCTGCCTTGCTCAGCTCAGCTTTATTAAGCCAGAACCGCAGGTTTTTCACGTATTCCGCTTGGCGGGCTGCTAAGCTGTTGGCCAGCTGGCCAGCATCGGCCGGCACGTAGCCGGGGCCGTTGCAGCCGCACGAATGAAACGCGATGCCAACCGAGTAGAGCAGCCGCAGATGCTGCCAGGCTTTCAACTCCTTCCGGGGCGGCGCTTTGAAGTCTTTGCCCATGTTGGCCGTCAGCGCGCCGCAGTCCGGGCAGGTAGCCGCCGCTGACTCAGCCCGGCTCTCGTCCACGTCATTCAACAGCCGCCGCTTGAACGACTTACGGCAATCGAAGCACGCGTAGTGCGGCTTGTACGAGTAAAAAGCGTAGCGACACATGGCTTCTCTGGTATTGGCTGGCTTGTTATTATTTCACAAACTGGCCCTGCCCACGGCCAGCGGCGCACGCTACCGGCAGGCGCTGGGCTTGCGCTCTACCAGCTGCTGCTTTTTTTCGTCCCAGCGGTAGCAATGCTCGGCCACGAGCACCATGCGGTTGCGCACTACCTTGTACTCGGCCGTGGTTACCGAAGAGCCGGCGCAGCAGGAGTTGCGTTCATAAATCCGCTTCTTGCGCGCGTCAAATTCCAGCGACGTGCCGGTAAAGCCACTGTTCACGTAGCGCTTCGTGAGCGGATTGTAGAGGAAATAAACGCTTGACGTGTTAGGCCCCGCGTAGCTGCTCTCGAACACCTCAAAATCGGGATGACCATCGAAGTTGTAATCCCCCACTTGCACACTACTCAGGCCGTGCGACTGGCCACCCGCAACGACTTCCTGGACCAGCCGGTTAGTTCTTTTTTCCACGAGCCGGACGGCGGTGACGTAGCCGCTGTAATCATCCGCATTTCCCGCTAGCACGGTTTTGAAATAGATGTTTGGCAAGGAGGCTTCCTGGAGCAGCTCGTGCCCGCCTGATGCCGTGTCGTACTCCGTCCCGCCCTGCGGAAGCTGAGTAAGCACCAGGGGAATCTGCCGGCCGGTAGCCAGGTTTTTCCAGGTTCCGGCGGCCGTCGCGGTCGTATCCGCAAAGCCTGTAATCGTCAGGCTCGCGCTGCTTTTGCCCAAACTGTTGCGCTCCGTTAGCTGAAGCAGCCCTTGCTTGAGGGTGCCGCTCAGCCCAATCGGCGTACCAAACCGGGTGTAAGCGTACAAGCCCTCAATTCGTCCGTGGTCACTTTTCATCAAAGTCAGCTCAACGGGAGCGGTGCCCACCAAGCCAGTGTAGCGCACCGATTGGCCTGAGGCAGCATGGGCGAAAAGTAAGCAGGCGGAAAAACCGCGTATAAACCAGTTAGTCATAGCATTTACGGCTTGGGTGATTGGCAAACGTTGCCGGCCGCAATTTAGGACGTGTGAAACAAGCGGCGGCCAGTTGGGCAACCAGTTAGGCCTCCTCCAGCACGGTGAATTCCAGCGCCAGCGGCTCGAATGCCGCCAACAGCTGCCCGATAAAGCCGGGGTTGTTAATTGATATGCTGAGCACGTTATCCGTCCGCTCCTGTAAGCTGCCTTCGGGGAAAAGCTTACCGTGGAGAGCGGCGAGCTGGGCATAAGCAGTTTCGTGCTTGGTTTCAGCGGCGCGGCTGAGGCGCTTTTCGAGGCTGGCGACGGTAGCAGCGGCCTTCTGGGCTTCGGCGGCCACGGTGCGTACCAGGGTCGGGTCGAGGCGCTGGGCCAGGGCGGCCACCGCGTCGAAAGCGGCGCGCAGCTGGGCTTGCTGGTCGGCGAGGCTGACTTCTTCCTGCCCCAGCGCGGCCCCGACCTGCTTTTTCAGCTCCGCCAACGGTCGGAAAACATCGGCTGGCGTGAGGCCCAGCTTGGCGAGCTTGCCCAGGTTGGCACGGCTCAGATAAAGGGCCGAGTTGCGGGGCAGTACAATCGGATACGGCACACCGAAAGCCGCAAACACGTCTTTGAGCTGAAACCAATACGCCACTTCGGCCCCGCCGCCGACGTAGCACACGTTGGGCAGCAGCAGCTCCTGGTAGAGCGGCCGCAGCACCACGTTGGGGCTGAATTGCTCGGGGTGCGCATCGGCCAGGGCCAGCAACTCGGCCGTGGTGTGGCAGCGGGCCGTGCCGCGCACGGTAACCTGGGTGCAGTCGGCTCCCGCGGCCACGTCTGGCTCCAGGCGCTCGCGCTGGCCTTTTTCGCTGATAAAGAACAGGTTGAGCGGCCGCGAATACACTTGCGGCTTATAGCCGGCGGTCGTCAGCTGGGCGTTAGTGGCCTGCACCGCCGCGTTCGAGGCTTGCTGCTGAATTTCCTTGGCCAGCACCGGCCGCAATGCCTGCTTCAGGGCTGGCCGGTCGGCATCGAGGCAGACAAGGCCGTGCTCGCCAAATAAGCTCGTCATCAGCCGGCGCGTGGCCTCGCTCAAGGCTTGGCTTCGCGCATACGCTTCTCGGAAAGCGACCGGCACTTCGGGCGGCAGCTGGCTGAGCAGCTCCGCGTCGAGGCCCGTGAGTGACAACCGGCCCACCGGCCCGCCCAGCGCGGGTGTACCATCGGCCCCGGTCGGCCCGGCCCAGCTATACGTTTTGCCGAAAAGCTGAAAGTGGTTGATTTCGGCGAAATCATGGTCTTCGGAAGCCAGCCAATAGACCGGCACGAAGTCGAATGCCGGGTACGCCGCCTTCAGCTCGCGGCTCAGCTTGATGGCCGTAACCAGCTTGTAAATCACGTAGAGCGGCCCCGTGAGCAGACTCAGCTGGTGGCCGGTCGTGACGGTGAACGTGGTGTCGCGGCCCAATAACTCCAGGTTCGCGGCTACGGCCGTCGGCAGCGTATCGAGTTGCAAGTCCGCGTATTGCGCCCGCAAATCAGTTACCAGCCGCTGCCGCGCCTCGGCCGAATACGCGGCGCGCTTCTCCTCGATTTGCGCCGCGAAATTCTCCAGCGTCGGGAAGCGGTGGTAGAATGGCGCGAGGGCCGGCGCCTGGGCCAGGTAGTCGGTGAGCAAGCCCGAAAACGCGCCCGTAGCGGCGTAGCTTATCTGAACCGCGGATTTATCGGATTGGTCGGATGACACGGATTTTGGTGGCGATTGCCTTCAAGTATTCAAAATTTGCTTCTGCCCACTAACCCGGGTTACCCACCAAAATCCGACCAATCCGCTCAATCCGATAAATCCGCGGTCTAGACAAGCTCCCCGTACAAGTCAAAATCGGACGCGCTCGTCACGCGCACCTGGGCAAACGAGCCGGCTGGCAGATGCACCCCGCTCTGGGCCAGCACGAGCACCTCGTTGTCCACCTCGGGCGAATCGAATTCGGTACGGCCCACGTAATAGCCGCCCTCGAAACGGTCGAACAACACGTTGTGCGTCTGCCCGATACGCGCCTCGTTGTGCTCGAGCGAAATCTGCTGCTGAATTTCCATGATTCGGTCGGCGCGGGCCTGCTTCACGTCGGCCGGCACGTCGTCGGGCAGGGTGTGGGCGTGGGTATTTTCCTCGTGCGAATACGTAAAAATGCCTAGTCTTTCAAAACGAGCATTCTGCACAAACTCGCACAGCTCCTCGAAGTCGCGGTCGGTTTCGCCGGGGTGGCCGGCGATGAGCGTCGTGCGTAGCGCAATGCCCGGCACCCGCGCCCGAATGGTTTCGACCAGCTCCTCGGTGCGCCGCCGCGTGATGCCCCGGCGCATGGTTTTGAGCATATTGTCCGAAATGTGCTGCAAGGGCATGTCGAGGTAGCGGCACACGTTGGGCCGCTCGCGCATCACGTCGAGCGCGGCCAGCGGAAACTGCGACGGATAGGCATATTGCAGCCGAATCCAGTCCAGACCGGGCACGTCGGCCAGGCGGGTCAGCAGCTCCGGCAAGCGCCGCTCGCCGTAGGCCTGCAGGCCGTAGTAGGTCAGGTCCTGGGCGATGAGAATCAGCTCCTTCGTACCCAGGCTTACCAGGCGCGTGGCCTCGCGCACAAGGTCTTCCATTGGCCTATCGACGTGCTGCCCGCGCATGAGCGGAATGGCGCAAAACGAACAGGGCCGGTTGCAGCCCTCCGCGATTTTGAAGTAGGCGTAGTGGCGCGGCGTAGTGAGCAGCCGCTCGCCAAGCAACTCCTTTTTGTAGTCGGCATTGAGCACCTTCAGCAACTGGGGCAGCTCCAGCGTGCCAAAATAAGCGTCCACTTGCGGAATCTCGGCCTCCAGCTCGTCCTTGTAGCGTTGCGACAAACAGCCCGTTACGTAGAGCTTATCCAGCCGGCCGGCCTCTTTCTCGTCGGCGTAGCGCAAGATGGTGTCGATGCTTTCCTGCTTGGCGTTGTCGATGAAGCCGCAGGTATTGACGATGACGATGTTCGCATCCGGCCGCTTGGCCTCGTGGGTCACGGCGAAGTCGTTGGCCCGCAATTGGCCCATGAGCACCTCCGAGTCCACCAGGTTTTTCGAGCAGCCCAGCGTGACGACGTTTACTTTATTCTGTTTTAGAGTTCTGACTTTCAAGACCGCGGATTTAACTGATTTAACTGATTTAGCTTCGCTGACCTCCGGTTCGGGGATACGCCAACTGCGCTGGCTGGATAGAATAGACGGTAGGTTACTTTTCTTGGTTAGTTGTGAGCTAATTCGTCAGCGGCGCAAATGTTAATCCTCGCGTCAGCGCAACGCGCTCAGCGCGAACGTGAAGCCGGGCAACACGTCTTCGCCACTCAGCGTTTCGTCGAAGGTCTTTACCTCGACTGAGCCGTTGGCCCGAAACACGCGGGCCTGGCCCGTTTTGGGGTCGAGCAGCCAGCCCAGGCGCAGGCCGTTGCTCAAGTATTCCTGCATTTTCAGCACGAGGTCGTTGATGGTGTCGGTTTCGCTGAGCAGTTCAACCGCGAAATCGGGGCAGAGCGGCGGGTGCTTACGGCGCTGCTCGTCGGTGAGCGCCTGCCAAGCGGCGGTGCTCACCCAAGCCGCGTCGGGCGAGCGCACCGCCCCGCTAGGCAGCCGGAAGCCAGTGGACGAATCGAAGACGACCCCCAACTGGCACTGGCGGTTCCAAATAGTCAGGTCAGTGGTCAGTTCACTGTTGCGGCGACCCGATTCGCCTCCGGTTAAGGGCATAAGCTCGATGGTGCCGTCGGCGCGGCGCTCAAATTTCTGGTCGCGCTGCTGCTGGCACCAGGCGAAAAACTCGTCTTCGCTCAGGCCCTTGAGCACGTCGGCCACGCTGGTATGCGGCTTGATGGCGGGCGTTTCGGGGGCGACGACCGGGGCGGCTGAAGTCTCCGGGGCGGCGGCGTGAATGGTAGCAGTCATAGAAAATTAGGAATTAGGACCGGGAACAGCAAGATACGCCGCCCCGCTACAACGCCTCGAACTGGCGCAGGAACCGCACGTCGTTTTCGGTGAACAGCCGCAAGTCCTTCACCTGGTACTTGAGCATCGTGATGCGCTCGATGCCCATGCCCCAGGCGTAGCCGGAATACGTTTCGGGGTCGATGCCGCAGTTTTCGAGCACGGCCGGGTCCACCATGCCGCAGCCCATAATCTCGACCCAGCCCGCATACTTGCACACGTTGCAGCCCGGCCCGCCGCAGATGAGGCAGGTGATATCGACCTCCGCGCTCGGCTCGGTAAAGGGGAAGTAGCTGGGCCGAAAACGGATGTTGATGTTCTCGCCAAACAGCTCACGCACAAAGTAGTAGATGGTCTGCTTGAGGTCGGCGAAGCTCACGCCCTCGTCCACGTAGATGCCCTCCACCTGGTGAAACATCATGTGCGCCCGCGCCGAAATCGCCTCGTTGCGAAACACCCGCCCCGGCATGACCCGCCGAATCGGCAGCGGCTCGTTCTCCAGCAGCCGCACCTGCACCGTGGAGGTGTGAGTTCTCAGCAATGAGTGACTGAGTGACTGAGTGACTGAGTGACTG
>JANXNW010000174.1 GCA_025353905.1 Hymenobacter sp. | reverse complement strand
CACGCCCAGGTCGGTGAGCGGCGGAGCCTGAAACACGCCCCGCACCCGCAGCTTCGCCCGGTAGACGACCGCCTCGTAGATGCCCCGGTGCCGCCGCTCGGGCGCGAGCTGCCCGCTGGTGTCGAGCGAGTCGGGCAGCATGCACACGTAGCGCGTCGTCTCCGTGACGCCGTTCTTGTCGTCGGCTCCACGCACCGTGTAGGGCAGCACCAGCACCGGCCCGAGCACGAGCTGCGCCCCGCCCCACTGCGCGCTGATTTCCTCGGTGGCCGCGTCGCGGTTGCCCGCCCGCTCGGTAATCAGGCTCTCGACCATGCTGCTCGGAATAAGCAGCAGCAAAAGCAAAAAGCCGATGCTCAGCAGCTTGAGCGTAACCGAGCCGCGCGCCCAGGCATTGGCGCGGGCGGCGAGGGAGGGGGGAGGCGTGGGGGTCATGAAGTGAAGTGCTTTGAAGTGCAAAGCAAAGGTGCGACATAAAAGCTGAACCATCAAGGATTCAGCCTCGCTGAGATTGGGGTAAATGACAACAGCGGACAGGGTTATGCGAATGTTGGGGGTGTTGGCATCCCGTTAGCCCACAGCTGAGGCCCGATGCTATCTGATATCCTATGTCAATTTTGACGTGTCAGAACTTAATTTTCAGTCCACATTCTCTCTTCATCGTGAGTAATGCTTCCGCGTTTCCTTTTGCATCGTCCACCGGATTGTGAGTGTGGCTTGTTTTTCTTAAATGTTTGAAGTTTTTGAAAGTGTCCTTCTCCATTCCTTTGTATAGACTCCCTAAATTTTGAGAACTGTGCCCAAATGGGTTCGCACCGGTAAAATGGTGAAAATACCAGCAAATAAACATCCAGTCGAACCCATTATTATCACTTATAAAAATGGGTTTGTCATCGCAAGTCTCCTTTATCCAATCCGCAAAATCATTCATAACCTTCTTGGGGTCGTCGAATGTCAAAACTTCATCCCTCGTATGGCCTGAAACAGCTAATGCTTCCGAAATAAAATTATTGGAAATCGGCTTTAGTTTTCCGTAAAATGTTTTATCAAGTCGTTCGTCAACCAGAACTGCCCCAAAAGAAATCATTGAAAAATCACCGGGAATCGGACCATCACTTTCAATATCGACCATTACGTATGCCATTGTTTGCTTAGTTTGGGTGTTGAAAAAACTTGCCGTCAAAATTCCGATTGCCGCAATTCTTAGCTCGCGCACATTACTTGCGGGAAACCGGATAAATCGGTGTACTTGCCGCAATCAGATTAAAATATGACTTTGGTGTACGTACTGGACATACCTCAAGCAGTGCTGTGCCTCACTCCTCAGTACGCCTCCTCGCTCGTCGGAAAGTCCCGGCTCTTCACGTCGGCCACGTAGTGCTGAATGGCCTGGGTCATCACGTCGTGCAGCTCGGCGTAGCGGCGCAAGAATCTCGGCTTGAACTCTTTGGTGATGCCGAGCACGTCGTGCACGACCAGCACCTGGCCGTCCACGTCGGGGCCGGCGCCGATGCCGATGACGGGAATCGTTAATTCTTCGGCCACGCGCTTGGCCAGGGTGGCGGGGATTTTTTCGAGCACCAGCCCGAAGCAGCCGATTTCCTGGAGCAGGTGCGCGTCTTCGAGCAGCTTCTGGGCCTCGGTTTCTTCTTTGGCCCGCACGTTGTAGGTGCCGAATTTATAGATGCTTTGCGGCGTGAGGCCCAGGTGGCCCATCACGGGGATGCCCGCCGTGAGGATGCGCGTGATGCTGTCCTTGATTTCGGCCCCGCCTTCGAGCTTGATGCCGTGGCCGCCGCTTTCTTTCATGATGCGGATGGCCGATTGCAGCGCCACGCTGGAGTTGCCCTGGTACGAGCCGAAGGGCATATCGACCACCACGAACGCGCGCCTAACGGCCCGCACCACGCTTTGGGCGTGGTATATCATCTGGTCGAGGGTAATGGGCAGCGTCGTTTCGTGGCCGGCCATCACGTTCGAGGCCGAGTCGCCGACGAGCAGCACGTCCACGCCGGCCCCGTCCAGAATCTGGGCCATCGAGAA
Source organism: Hymenobacter sp. (assembly GCA_025353905.1). Taxonomy (GTDB): domain Bacteria; phylum Bacteroidota; class Bacteroidia; order Cytophagales; family Hymenobacteraceae; genus Hymenobacter. The sequence continues at coordinate 3,932 of JANXNW010000174.1, read as the reverse complement.
GTCGTAGGCCGTGAGCATGGAGATTTTCTCGCCCCGCTGCTTCATGGCCAGCATCTGGTGGGTGGTGACGAGCTTGATTTCTTTGTGCTGAGACATCGGGGGCCGGGGTTAAGGAAACGGCCCGTAAAGCTGGCAACAATTTCGTGAACCAGCACAGTAGCGCAGGACCCCGACCCGCTGCCATTGCGCGTTACTTGGTTGTGGTGTGCGCCGACGGCGGGTCAGAGACCCGCGCTACGGCCGGGCGGGCACCCGCAGCACTTCGCCCACCCGCAATGCCGAGCCGGGCCGCACGTTGAAAGCCTGCAATACGCCCACCGGGCAGCCAAATCGGCGGGAAATACTGTAGAACGTGTCGCCCTTCGCCACCACGTAGCTGCTGGCAACCGGTGCACCCGGCCCGGCCGCTGGTAGCAGCAGCGGCTGGCCCACCCGCAACGTGGCATTGGGCGGCAGCTGGTTGAGCGCGGCCAGGTCGGCGGGTCGCACGTTCAGCTGCCGCGCCAGGCTGTAGAGGGTTTCGCCTGCCCCAACCCGGTGCGACGTGGTGACGGCTGAGTTACTGGCCGACGCCAACGCGGGAACAGCCTCTACAGGCGGACGGGCGGGAGTCGAGCTAGCAGATTTTGCGGGTGCGGGCGGCGGGGGCGCGGGGGCTGAATCTGCCGGGGCCGGAGTTGAATTCGGGGCGGGGGCGGGCTTGACGGCAACGGGTGGCGCGGGGGTTTCGGCGGGCGAGGCGCTGGCGGGCGGGAAAGGGCTCTGGGGCGGCGCGGTAGACGCGGTAGGCGCGGTAGGCGCGGTAGGCGCAGTAGAAGCGGTAGACGCGGTAGGCGTGGGGGTCGTCGCGGGGGCGGGCGCGGCCACCACCCAGGTGTAGGCGCGGCCATCGGCGGGCACGGCCGAAGTCAGCAGCCAGGGATTGAGGGCGGCCAGCGCGTTGGGGTCGAGGTCGAGGGCGGCGGCTTGCTGGTCGAGGGTCTGGCCGGCGGCGGCGGGCACCTCGCGCCAGGCGTTGGCGGGAGGCTCGGCAGCAAGCCCGTTCGCAGATAGGGCCGGCTCGAAAGCTATTTTATAGGCCAAAAAATCAAACAGATACGGGTTGCTTCGGCCGGTGAGGGCCATTTCGGTGGCATCGGGGTCGGTGGAGCGTATCGCGGCGCGCACTCCGCTCGGGCCGAGGTAGTAGCTGAGCAGCGTATTAAGCCAGTTGCGCAGCTCGGCCTGGTTGCGGGCCAGGTAGCGGGCGGCAGCGCGGGTACTGGCGGCGGCGTGCTGACGCTCGTCCACGCGCTCGTCCACGACGAGGCCCAGCGAGCGGGCGGTTTCGCGCTTGAGCTGCCAGTAGCCTACGGCGCCGTGCGGACTAGCCGCGTCGCCGCGCAGGGCGCTTTCCTGCACGGCCAGGTAGCGAAAGTCGGCCGGCACGCCCTCGGCCAGCAGCACCCGGTCGAGCAGCGGAAACGCCTGAGCCGCCAGCGCCACGCGGGCCTGAAACGCGGATGAGTGCCGGCAGAGACTGTTTACCTTAGCCTGGGTTAGGCGCTGGGCATCGGCATCGAGCGTGAGATGTATGCCCAGCGCGTCGAAAGCGGCCGGTACGGTGGGCGGCGCGGCGCGCGTCGTCAAAGTCAGCAATAGTAGAAGCAGCAGCACCAGGTTTTTCATGCGAAATAAGGGAGGTTGGCGCAAATAAAGGTAGGCGCGGCTCGGCGGGCGTAGCTCGGCGGGAAGTTCACGCAGAGGGCGCAGAGGTTTATCCGCAGAGGAACGCAGAGGCTGAATGATGGCCGCTTCAGCCACCGAAGCCGCCGCCCGGCCGCCCGCTGCCCTCGAAACCGCCGCGGCGCTCGCGGCCGCCGGGGCCGTTCGGGCCTTCCGGCGCGGCTGGCAGTGTCATGTTCGCCGAGCGGATATTGTAGGTGAACATCAGCATCAGGTAGCGCTGCAAGACCGTCGTTTGCACGTCCTCGAAATACGCCTCCGTCACGTTGCGCTGAATGGCGCGGTTCTGCCGCAAAATATCGTAGGCGTACAGCTTGATTTCGCCGCGCTGGCCAGGAAATAGCTTCTTGCCCAGCGACGCATTCCACAGGGCGTAATTCTGGTTGAAGCCGCCCGCCAGGCCGCGGTAGAGCTGGTGCGCCACATCGGTGGTCAGTGAAATCCCGGGACCCATAATCCAGCTTAGGCGCAGGCGCGAGAGCTGGCTGAAATAGTCGGAGTTGAGGCGCGTGCTGAGCGTGTTGCGCACGAAATTCTGGCCCGAAGCCGACGAGAGCGTAAAATCCAGCCGCTCGCTGATGTTGCTGCTCAGCACCACGCTCGCCGTCAGGGCCGGGGTGCGGGCGAAGTTCAGCCGGCCGTTCACCAAGCCCGGCGTCTGATTAAAGCTGGTCCCAAAGCCGACGTTGAAATTCGACTTGATAGCCGTTAGCGGCCGGCCGTAGTTGAGTGAGCCGCGCGCCGTGTACTGCTCTTGCAAATTGGTGGACTGCGTGAGCTGCCCACCGGCCGGCAGGACCAGCGCCTGGCTCGTACCGGCGGGCACCACGCTCGTGTCGCGCGCGGCCACCAAGGTGCTGTTGCTGATGGGGTTCTGGGTGAAGCTGCCTGAAAGCAAAGCGAAGAAATTGCTCTTTTTGGCGGCGCTGGCAACCGAATAGCGGGCCACGAAATTGTGGGCGAATTCCTGGCGCAACGCCGGGTTGCCGATGCTGAGCTGCAGCGGGTTCGCGTTGTTTACCACGGCCTGCAGCTGGTTGAGGCTGGGCGCGTTGGTGTTGGTGCGGTAAAACACCCGCAGGTTGTGCTCGCGGTCGGGCCGCCAGGTTAGGTTGGCCTGAGGCAGCACGTTCCAGAACGTGAAGTTGATGTCGCCCGGTCGCGGAAACGTCTGCTCGCCGCGCAGGCGCGCCACCTGGGCGCTGGCCCCCACCGAAGCCTGCAGCTGGCGCGTGTTGTAGCGGTAGCTCAGCCCGCCGCCCTGGGTCAGGTAGTAGTTCTCGAAAACGTTGCTCAGCGCTTGGTTCAGGTTGTCGTAACGCTGGTCGGTGTTGTCGAAGTCGAACGTGCGGCGGTCCGAGCGGTTCGGGGCGTAGCTCAGCGCCAGGTTGGCTTGCAGCTGGGCGCGCTTGCCAAGCGGCTCGGTATAAGCCAAATTACCGCTAACCGAGCCGCTGCGCTGGCTCAAACTACTCTGCTGATTGAGGCTGATGCCGCCGCTCGTGCCGCTGCCGCCACCACCCGAACCGCCGCCCGTGCTTTGGCTGAGCAGCAGCGAGTTGCCCGAGCGGTTGGTGAGCGCTCCGGCCAGGCTCAGCGACACCGTGCGGCCGGCGCGGCCCGGCAACCGGCGGCGCAGCAGCAGGTCGCCGCCGGGGTTCAGGCCCTGGTTATCGCTCTGGTAGCGGGTGTCGAGCCGATTTTGGGCCACGGCCGCGCGGGCGGTCAGCCCATCGAGCGTGCGCCCCGCGTCGTTCTGCTGCCACGAGAGCCGCGGTCGAAATAGCACCGAAGTCGCCGTATCCAGCTTATAATCCAGCCGCAGATTCGCCCGGTGATTAAGGTTGGTGCTGCCCGAAAGCGCGTTCTCGGCGTAGGTCGTACTGCTTTGGGCGGGCAACACAAACTGCCGCAGTGTGTTGCTGTTAAGCACGTTATTCGACCGATTAAAAAAATAACTGCCCGTCAGCTCGGTTTTTTTATCCCACGTATTCGAGTAGTTCAGCCCCCCGGCAGTTGTCGTGCTGATGCCCCCGCTCTGGCTCACCAGAAAGTCGCCCGCGGTGGCTCCCGCGCCGCCCGCGCCCGGCCCGCCGCCGCCGCCCGCGCCGCCCCGGCCACCACCCCCGCCACCGCCGCTCCGCGCCCCGGGAGCCGAGTTACCGATGACGCCGAGCAGGTCGTCGGCCCCGAAGTTCTGCTCGTTC
>JANXNW010000170.1 GCA_025353905.1 Hymenobacter sp. | reverse complement strand
CTCGTCTCGGTACCCGCCGCCGGGTCGGGGCCGCCGGAGCTGGCCGCGGCTTGGTCGAGGCCGGCGTTACCCAGCGCATTCGCATTGAGCATAAACTGGCGCAGCGAACCGGGCCCCGCGTCGTTGGTATTGACGATGGTCGAGAAATTAAAGCCAAAGTCCACGCCCGATACCCCGGCCGTGCCCGCCGCCACCGTCACCGGGCTCAGGCATTGCGCCACGGCGCTGGCCGTATTGAGGCTGGCCAGGGTGGGTGAGGGGGTGGCCGAAGCCGGCCCGGCATCGGATAGGCTGGGGTTTTCGCCGCCCACCCGGCTCGGGTCGGCCGCGCCCTGGGCGGTGCGGTACGTGAGCACGGCCTGGGGCCGGAGAATGCCTGCCCCGCCGACCCCAGGCCGGGCCGAGCGAACGGTGCCGCTCACCACGCGCACGGTGTAAGCGCCCGGCACCACGTCGAAGCTATACGCGCCTGCTCCATTGGTCAACGTGCTGGCTAGCAGCGTCCCGGCCTGGTCGAACAACTCCACGGTTGCCTCGGGCCGGGGCACCCCGGCGCTGGTGGCCAGGTTGCGTCCCAGGCCGCCGCCGTAGTTAGCATCCTCGAACACCACGCCCGTGAGCGGCACGGTCAGCAGGCGGTTGGGGCCGAAGGCTGATGTGAAGGTCGGCTCGGTGGTACTCAGCTGGGTGGCGGTCGCTGTCAGCGCGTCGCCCAGGGCCAGGCTCACGCCGGCCGGTACGGTGAGCGTCCCGCTGAAATTGCCGCTGGCATCGGCCGAAAGCTCGCCCAGGTAGGTGCGGCCCTCGCCGTGGGCCACGCTCAGCCCGTCGCCGAGAATAATCTCCCTGTTCTGCCGGCCGTTGTCCTCGGCCTTGAATACTTCTACCAGGCTGCCGCGAAACGCGCTCTGGCCGGCGGCCGAGCCCACATAGCCGCTCAGCGTGAGGGTGCTGCCCGTAAGGCCCGCGCTGGTGAAGATGGGGTAGTCGAGGCCCCGGTTGGGGGCGGCAGTCGTGAGAACACCGTCGTTGCCACCCACGCCGCCCAACAAAATGCCCAATCCTCCATTGCCGTAAACCGAGTTGCGCGATAGCCGGAAGAGCGGGGTCGAGCGCACATTCAGCAGTTGGATACCCCGGCCGTTTGGGCCGCTGATGACGTTGCGCGTCACTTCACCCACCGGCCCCACTTGCGAATCACCAAATACGATTAGGCTGTTGAAATCCGCGTTGAGCAACGTATTATCGACCACTCGTATCCCGGAGGTGCCGCCGCTGCCGGGGTTGCCTCCTCCGTAGTATATAATCACGGCGTTGTTCTGCGTGGGGCCCGCCAAGTCGAAGCGGTTGCCTTCCGCTTTCAAGTCCGAATACACCCCGCCCAGGCGCAGCCCGTAGCCGCCGCTGGGACTGACATTAGCAACCGGGCAGTTGTTGCGCACCTCGTTGCCGCTGATGGTGAGCTGGCTCACGGTGCCGTCAACGGTGATGGCCCCGCCGTTGAAGTTATCCAGCACGTTCTGGCGCAGCAGTCCGCCGTCGCAGGCCGTCGCCTCAAACTTTAGTCCGAAGTAGATGCCGCCGGGAGACAGCGGGCCGGTCAGGTTAGTGCCCAGGGCCGAGAGGCCAATCGCATTGTTCTCAATCAGGACCCGGTTGGTCGTCAGCTGCACCTGCACCTGGATGCCGCCCGTGCCGTAAACCGCCATGCCGCGCAACACCAGGTCGTCGGCAGACAAGACGACGCTCGCCGCACCGTTGCCGTTGCCCTTGAACTCTACTTCCGGCGCGTCCACGCCGGCCAGGGTCAGCTCGTCGCCGGTGCCCACGCGGCCGTCGGCGCCGGTGCCCACCGGCCCGGTATAGCCGCCGGCCAGTTTGCCGGCGTTGGTATCGCCCACGTTCTGCGTCTGAGTGGTGCCATCGAGGCTAGTGCCGGCCAGGGCCAGGGTGAGGCCATCGCCGCCGAGCACGGCACGTGCCGCGCCGCTCACGCCGGTGAGCTGACTCGATGGCCCGCCATTGGCCTTCCCCCGCAGGCCCGGCACGGCCAGCCCGCTCGGAATCATGAAAATGCTCGTCTCGCGCCCGGCGGGCAGCGGCCCGGCGGCGTTGCGCCCGGCCTGAGCCAGGGTAGTTTTATTGCCCAGCACGTTGGCATTGAGCACGAATTGCTGCAGCGAGCCTTGCCCGGCCGCGTTGGTATTGACGATGGTGGAAAAATTGAATCCAAAGTCGGGACCAGCCGTGTCGCCGGGGCCGGTCAGCACGGTCGCAATGCTTTGCGCGGTCTGGGTGGCCGTAGTCAGGTCGGCCAGGGGCTGAGCGGAAGCCCCGTTAATACCGGCATCTTCTTTTGCGGGAGCCTCGCCGCCCACGTGGTCGATGGTGCCGTTGTAGGTCTGCACGGGCCGCCCACTAGTCAGGGCCGGCGAAACTGCGGCTCGGCTCGAAGCCAAGTCGTTCACTACTCGCACGATGTAGGTCGTATTCGACTCTACTACAAACGAGTATGTGCCGTCGGCTGCCGTTTGGCTACCGCTCACAAACAGACCGGTGCTCGTGTAGAGCTCACAAAAAGCGGCACCAATGCCGACCGTGCCAGGCGTACCGAACGGGCGGCCCGCGCCTCCGCCGTAGTTGGGGTCTTCGAACACGGTGCCCGTGAGCCGCACCGTGGCGCGGGCACTGGGTTGGGCAGAGCGGGAGGGGCCGGTTGGGCGCCGAACTGGGGCCGGTTGGGCAGTCGGGGCGGGTTTGGTTGGTTGAATGCTGGCTTGGCGCTCCAACAAGGCCGCGCCCCAGCTCAGCGAAATACCGCCTGCCAATCCCAATGCCCCAATCGTCGCGAGTAAGTTTAATTTCATAGGCCGAATTCCGGGGTGCGCACTTTGCTTTTTCGAATTTTTTTTAGGACTGCACGACGCACCAAAAATACAGCGGCCGGCGCATATCTCGGCGCCGCTCAGGCGAAATAATTTGCTGACCGGGCCAGGAGTGTATTATTTGACTGACTTCTTTATCAACACAGTTCTTTGCCTTGTGCTGAGCTGGTTGTCGAACTGGCCCTCGGGCAGACTCCGGGCAGACTCCGGGCAGACTCCGGGCAGACTCCGGGCAGACTCCGGGCAGACTCCGGGCAGACTCCGGGCAGACTCCGGGCAGACTCCGGGAAGGCGATTTGCGCGGACTCGGCACCCCAACTACGGCTTGGCAACCACCCTTCCTCGGGCGTGGCCGGCGGATGGCGCGAGGCGGAAAATTTTGGTTGAATTTCCCACAAGCTACTGTCCGTGCGGTGCGGCGGGTATTGTCTGCATGGCCTACTTTCGTCCCATGCCCACCCGCTCCCTCGTTCTCACCGAATGCCCCCGCGATGCTATGCAGGGGCTGCCCGGCTTCATCCCGACCGCTACCAAGACGGCGTATCTGCAGCAGCTGCTGGCCGTAGGTTTCGACGTGCTCGACTTCGGCTCGTTCGTTTCGCCGAAGGCCATCCCACAATTGCGCGACACGGCCGAAGTGTTGGCCGGGCTGGACTTGAGCCAGACCCAGACGCGACTACTGGCCATCGTGGCCAACCAGCGCGGGGCCGAAACCGCCGCCAACCACCCCGAAATCAGCTATTTGGGCTTTCCGCTCTCGGTGAGCGAAACCTTCCAGCGGCGCAACACGAACCAGACCATCGCCGGGGCACTCGCCGACGTGGCCGCGCTGCACGAGCTCTGCGAGCGCCGCGCCAAAACCCTGGTCGTGTACCTGAGCATGGGTTTTGGCAACCCGTATGGCGACCCCTACTCGCCGGCCGTGGTGGGCGATTTCACCCAGCGGCTAGCTGATTTGGGCGTGCGCGTAGTGGCCCTGTCCGACACCATCGGCGTGAGTACGCCCGCGCTCATCACGCCCTTGTTTGCGGAGTTAATTCCCGCGTTTCCGACCATTGCTTTCGGGGCGCATCTGCACACGACGCCCGCCGCCTGGCGCGAGAAAGTGGCCGCCGCCTACGCCGCCGGCTGCCGCCGTTTCGACTCGGCCCTGGGCGGTTTCGGCGGCTGCCCGCTGGCCACCGACGCGCTCACGGGTAACATGCCGACCGAGCGGCTGCTGGAGTTTTTACGAGAGATGGGGGAGCAGTTGCCGCTGCAAAAAGCCGCTTTTCAGCAAGCCCAGGCGTTGAGCCAACAAATTTTTCGCTATGCTACAGCGTAAACTGAATCCAGTCGTTGGGTTGGAATTCTACAACCGAAACCCTCGAAAGCTGTCGCTGTGGCTGGAAGCGTGTTGCGAAGAAATAGAGCTGCTGGCGGATTACGAATACCGCCTTGAATCCATCGAAACGGAATACCGCTTTGAAATAGAGGAAGATTTCCTGGTGTTGTATTATCAAGGGGAGTTCGGGCCAAAAATCCTGCGGCGGCCTTGCTCTAAAGAACCAAGGAACCCTTTTCCGTGGGAGTTGGTGGCGGATTACACTGCCTGATAATCCATGCGACTGCCTCATAAATTAGTCTTTGGTCTTGCCAGTTTGGTAGCCTGGAACCTACCACCGCAAGATTCCCCGCCGCTAGCCGAAATCCTGCGCGCCAGCCGCTACCAGCAGCGGGTGCTGCTGCTGACGGCTCCGTCAGCCCAGGACGCGGACTTTCAACGCCAAACGGCCCTGCTCGTCGCCGGCCAGGCCGCTCTGAAAGCGCGTGACGTGCGGGTGGTGAGCGCACCCTTCGACCAGCTCAGCGCCGCCGACCAGCGCTTGCTGACGCTGGAACTGCGGCTTGGCGCTTCAGCTTTCTGCGTGCTGCTGCTGGGCAAGGACGGTGGCGAAAAGTTGCGCCGCGTCCGGCCCGTTACGGTAGCTGAGCTAACGGTCCTTATCGACCAGATGCCCATGCGGCGGCAGGAAATGCGCCGGACGGCTCCGTAGCGCGGTTTTTATGCTGACCCGCGTCGGGCCAGAGGCCGCGTACTTTTGCTTCATGCCCAGCGTACCTCCGGTTGCCCCTCAGGTCGATATTTTCGTGCCTTGCTTCGTGGACCAGCTCTACCCGCACACCGCCCTGAACATGGTGCGGGTGCTGGAGCGCGTCGGCTGCCAGGTCCACTATAACCCCGCCCAGACCTGCTGCGGCCAGCCTGCCTACAACGCCGGCTACCGCGCGGAAGCCCGCGACATCGCCGCTAAATTTTTGACAGACTTCGCTGACGAAGCGGCCGCGCCACGCTACGTGGTCAGCCCTTCGGCCTCGTGCGTGGGCATGGTGCGCAACCATTTCGGCGGCTTGTTCGCTGGTTCGCCCCAGGTCGCCGCCTGCCAGGCCGTGCAAGGCCGCGTGTATGAGCTGAGCGAGTTTCTGGTGGACGTGCTCGGCCTCTCAACCATCCCCGGCGCGGCCCTGCCGGGCACCTACACCTACCACGACTCGTGCGCCGCCCTGCGCGAGTGCGGCATCCGCGAAGCCCCGCGCCGCCTGCTCGACGGCGTGACCGGGCTAAGCCGCATCGAGATGGCCGAAACCAGCACCTGCTGCGGTTTCGGCGGCACGTTCGCCGTCAAGTTTGAGGCTATTTCGGTGGCCATGGCCCAGCAGAAAGTCGAGTTCGCGCTGGCTACCGGCGCCGATTACCTAGTGAGCACCGACGTGAGCTGCCTCATGCACCTGGAGGCGTACATCCGGCGCGAAGGGCTGGATTTGAAGACCTTGCACCTGGCCGACGTGCTGGCCAGCGGGTGGTGAGCAGGTGTGCGGTCGTTGAAGTTGGCCGATAGGCTAACTTGGTAGAGGACGTTGCCGAGTCATGTCCGGGGTTACCGTGGTGAATAAACCAATAAAAGTTAGATTAACCTCTAGCAGGCGGAGCAGCCAGTTGGCTGGGTCGGTAGGGGCGAATGTTTTGGCCCGAAAATAAATGACGCCTGCTGGTGGCGCGGGATAATGGGCATGGTAAATCAGGTCCCCAAAATCGCGGTCGAACGTCAGAATAGTGCGTTGCTGAGCGGTGGCCAGGTCGATGACTACCGTGTCGGGGCTACCCTGCTCGACAGGCATTAGTTGAGTCAGGTCCAGCCCCCGTTGCTGAAGCAGCCGGACGCTGTTGCCAGGGAAATTTTCGTCGGCCAAGAAGCGCATCAGGCCGATTCGGCCCGGTGAGGAGTGTAAAACCGGCTGTCCACGAGCAGGTCGTTGGCAAAGGCGAATACGGCCTGAATTTGCGCCGGGGTCAGTCCCGGATAGTTGTCGTAAAGGTCCTGGACTGACCAACCATTGGCTAGGCGGTCCAATAAAAATTCGACGCTGAGCCGGGTGCCTTTCAATGCGGGTTTTCCACCCAGCACGGAATCATCCGATGCAATCAATTCCTGCCAGGCCATACTGTTGAATAAATAAAGGGTTGAAACGCAGCTCAAGTTACATCGCCTGACTTATCCGCCCCGTCAGCTCCGCGCTGGCCGGCAGCAGCGGCAGCCGCACGGCCGGGCCGCACACGCCTCGCAAGGCCAGGGCCGCCTTCACGCCCACGGGGTTGGCTTCCTCGTACATGAGCGGGTTCAGCGGCACGAAGTAACCGAGCAGCGTTCGCGCCTGGGCGAAGTCGCCGGCCAGTGCGGCGCGGGTCAGGGCCGAGAATTTTTCGGGAAACGCGTTGGCCAGCACCGAGATAACGCCCTGCGCGCCGCACGCGATGAGCGGCACGGCGAGCAGGTCGTCGCCGCTGAGGAATAGAAAATCGGCAGGTTTGCGGGCCATAATTGTCAGGCACTGTTCCAGGTTGCCGCTGGCTTCCTTGATGCCGATGATGCGCGCGTGCTGGGCCAGGCGCAGGGTCGTGTCGGCCGTGAGGTTGGAGGCCGTGCGGCCGGGCACGTTGTAGAGCAGCAGGGGCAGGGGCGAGGCATCGGCCAGGCGCTCGTAGTGCGCCACGAGGCCCGCCTGCGTGGGTTTGTTGTAGGCCGGGCTGGCCGAGAGCAGGGCCGCTATGCCCGTCAGGTCCGTGCTGTGCAGCAGGGCCTCGGTGGCGGCCGTGTCGTTGCCGCCCAGCCCGTACACCACCGGTACCCGGCCGCCGACGTGGGCTACGGCAGCGCGCAGCAGCCCGGCTTTTTCGGCGGCCGTGGTCGTCGGCGACTCGCCCGTCGTGCCGTTCACCACCACGTAGTCTACCCCGCCCGCGATGGTGAAGTCGAGCAGCCGCGCCCAGGCCGGGTAGTCCACCGCGCCGGTGTCCGTGAAAGGTGTTACGAGGGCCACGCCGGTGCCGAGCAGGGAATCCATTGGGTAGTGTTTATTTGTCTGTTGTTGGTTGTTTGTTGTTAGTCAGAATGTTGAGCAATAACTGACAACAGACAACCAACAACGAACAACCAAACAGGGAGTAGTTTTGGGGCAAAAGTACCCTTTTTACAAGCCGGCACGTCGTGCGTGCTGCGTTTCTCTTTCCCTTGAAAAACCTGTTTCCCGCCGCCAGCCTGCTGGCCGCCACCATTAGCCTGGGCCTCGGCCTGAGCGCTTGCGACTCGAAAACCGCTACCACCGGCGAAGCCCGCACCCCGAACACGGCCGAAAAAACGGTCACCTCCGGCACCGCCGCTACCGCCGCCGACGAGGCCGACCCCGTCAAAGCAGCGGCAAACGCCGCCGCCAGCAGCGCCACCCCGGCTCCCGACCCGAGCAGCATCCCGGCTGCCCGCGCCGCCGACGGGGCCGCCATCTTCGCCCGCAAGCAGGTGCCCATTCTCTGCTACCACCAGATTCGGGACTGGACGGCCCGCGACTCGAAAGGCGCTAAGGACTACATTATTCCGGTGGCGCAGTTTAAGGCCCAGATGAAGATGCTGGCTGATTCTGGCTACCATTCCATTCAGCCTGACCAGCTCTACGCGTACCTGACCACCGGCGCGCCCTTGCCCATCAAGCCCGTCATGCTCACCTTCGACGACACCGACCTCGACCAGTTTACCATCGCCCGGCCCACGCTGGCCCAGTACGGCTTCAAGGGCGTGTATTTCGTGATGACCGTCTCGCTCGGCCGGCCGCACTACATGAGCAAGACGCAGGTCAAGCAATTGTCCGACGAGGGTAACCAAATCGGCTCCCATACCTGGGACCACCACAACGTGAAAAAATACCAGGGCCAGGATTGGGTGACGCAAATCGACAAGCCGACCAAAACGCTGGAAGACATCACGGGCAAGAAAATCAAGTATTTCGCCTACCCGTTCGGCCTCTGGAACACGCCGGCTTTCCCGGAGCTGAAGAAGCGTGGCTTCGTGGCCGCGTTCAGCCTGGCCGAGAAGCGCGACCAGCAGGACCCGCTCTTCACCATTCGGCGCATTATTGCCAGCGGGTATTGGACCCCGCGGACGTTGAGCAACAGCATCCGGCAGAGTTTTTAAGGATGTGGCGCGAGCTTTAGCTCGCGGTAAAAAAGGGCGAATTCGCCGTTTGCCTCGGCTACTACGAGCTGAAGCTCGTACCACATTCAACGCCAACCTTCTCCCAAATCCGACTCCATGCCCACTACCCAAGACATCTCGCTCGACGAGCTGAGCGTCAATACCATCCGCCTGCTGTCGGTGGACATGGTGCAACGCGCCAACTCCGGCCACCCCGGCCTGCCGCTCGGCGCGGCGCCGATGGCCTACGTGCTCTGGTCGCGCTTTTTGCGCTTCAACCCCCAGGACGTGCATTGGCCTGACCGCGACCGGTTTTTGCTCTCGGCCGGCCACGGCTCGGCCCTGCTCTACAGCCTGATGCACCTCTACGGCTACGGCCTGAGTTTGGAGGACCTGAAGCAGTTTCGGCAGCTCGATTCCAAAACGCCCGGCCACCCGGAGTCGCACCTGACGCCCGGTATTGAAGTCACGACGGGGCCGCTGGGGCAGGGTTTTGCCAACGCCGTGGGCATGGCGATGGGCGAGGAGTTTCTGGCCGCCACCTACAACCGGCCGGGCCACGTCGTGCAGAACCACTACACGTACACCATCGTGAGCGACGGCGACCTGATGGAGGGCATCGCCTCGGAAGCTGCTTCGCTGGCTGGCCACCTGAAGCTGGGCAAGCTTATCTGCCTCTACGACGACAACGGTATTTCGCTCGACGGGCCGACCAGCCTGGCTTTCACCGAGAATGCGATGCTGCGCTTCGACGCCTACGGCTGGCACACCCAGCACGTGCGCGACGGCAACGACCTGGACGAGATTGAGGCCGCCATCCGCGCCGCGCAGGCCGTAACCGACCGGCCGTCGATTATCGCCGTCAAAACCATCATCGGCTTCGGCAGCGCGCTGGCGGGCACGAGCAAGGCGCATGGCTCGCCGCTCGGGGCCGACAACGTGCGCAAGGTCAAGGAGTTCTTCGGCTTCAATCCCGACGAAAGCTTCGTCGTGCCAGCCGAGGTGTATGAGAGTTTGAAAGCACCCGCCGCGAAGGGAGCCGACCTGCAAGCCGACTGGCAGCAGCGGTTCGGAGCTTATGAAACAGAGTTTGCCGACTTGGCCCGGCAGTTCACGGTTTCCTACAAGGGCGACTTGCCCGAGAACTGGGACGCGGCGCTGCCCGTCTACACGCCCGCCGACGGCGAGCTGGCGACCCGGCAGGCATCGGGCAATGCGCTGAAAGTGTTGAAGAAAAGCATTCCGTACCTGTTCGGCGGCTCGGCCGATTTGGCTTCCTCAAACGAGATGGACAAGTCGGGCGACGACTCGTTTCAGCCGGGCCATTTTGAGCGCTCGAACGTGTGGTTTGGGGTGCGCGAGCACGCTATGGGCGGGGCCATGAACGGGCTGGCCCACCACGGCGGCATCAAGCCCTATGGCGGCACGTTTCTCACGTTCAGCGATTACATGCGCGGGGCCATTCGGCTCACGGCCCTGGCCGAGTCGAGCGCCGTGTTCGTGTTTACGCACGACAGCATCGGCGTGGGGGAGGACGGCCCCACCCACCAGCCCATTGAGCAGGTGGCGGGCTTGCGCACCATCCCCAACATCATCGTGTTGCGGCCCGCCGATGCCAACGAGACGACCGAAGCCTGGCGCATCGCGCTCACCAAGCCCCGCTCGCCGGTCGTGCTCGTGCTCTCGCGCCAGAAGCTGCCCGTACTCGACCAGGCCAAATTCGGCTCGGCCCGCGAGGGCGTGGCGCGCGGGGCCTACGTTTTGAGCGAAGCCGAGGGCGGCGCGGCCCAGCTCATCCTCATCGCCACCGGCTCGGAAGTGAGCTTGGCGATGAAGGCTCAAATCGAGCTGCAAACCGCCGGCACGCCGACGCGCGTGGTGAGTATGCCCTCGTGGGAGTTATTCGAGCAGCAGCCGCGCGCCTACCGCGAGCAGGTGCTGCCGCCCGGTTTGCGCCAGCGCGTGACCATCGAGGCCGGCTCGCCCATGGGCTGGCACAAATACGCCACCGACGCGGGCGCGACTATCAGCATGAACCGCTTCGGGGCCTCCGCTCCGGCCGAGCTGCTCTTTGAAAAGTTTGGCTTCACGGTCGAGAACGTAGTTAAGCGCGCCCGCGCCGTGCTGGCCGGCCACCCAGAGGAAGAGGAAAAGAAGGAGGTGCTCTCGTAAACAAGGGTAGCTACAGAGCATCCAATCGGCTCGGCCGATTGGGCCGCGACAACTAGCGTAGCGCGGGCCTCTGACCCGCTGAATTAATAGGTGTGGGTCAGAGACCCACGCTACCCCAGGTGGTCCCAGCTAGTCCGTCGGCAACAGTGCCAGCAATTCATCTTCCGAGATAATAGGTACCTTGAAGCCCAGTGCTTTCTCGCGCTTGGCCGGGCCCATGTTGTCGCCGGCGACGAGGTAGCTGAGTTTTTTGGAAATCGAGCCCGTGATTTTGCCGCCGTGCTGCTGGATTAACTCCTGCAATTGCTCGCGGCTGTAGTTCTCGAACACGCCCGAAAGCACGAAGGTGAGGCCGGCGAGGCGGTCGCTCGCGGCCTGGGGCGGCTCGCCGCTGACGGTCACTTGCACGTCGGCGGCTTGCAGGCGCTGCACCAGGGCCAGGCTTTCGGGCTGCTGCGCCCAGTGGGCGAGCGAGTCGGCGATGACGCCGCCCACTTCGGGCACGGCGGCCAGCTCGGCGGCCGACGCGGCCATGATGGCCTCGATGCCGCGGTAGTGCAGGGCCAGCTTCTGGGCCACCGTTTCGCCCACGTAGCGGATGCCCAGCCCGAAAAGCACTCGCGCGAAGGGCACGGCTTTGCTCTGCTCGATGCCGGCCAGCAGGTTGTCGATGGACTTCTCGCCCAGGCGCTCCAGCGTAATCAGCTCGGCGCGCCGCTGGGGCAAGTCGTAAATATCGGCCGGGGTACTGACCAGACCCAAATCAAAGAAGCGGCCCACGGTTTCGGCCCCGAGGCCGTCGATGTTGAGGGCTTTGCGCGAGACGTAGTGTTCGAGCCGGGCCTTGAGCTGAGGCGGGCAGGCGCGCTCGTTGGGGCAGCGAAAATGGGCCTCGCCTTCGGGCCGCACCAGCGGGGTGCTGCAGGCGGGGCACGCGCTGGGGTACACGATGGGCACCGCCCCGGCGGGCCGGGCGCTCAGGTCCACGCCCGTGATTTTGGGGATGATTTCGCCGCCTTTCTCCACGAACACGAAATCGCCGATGCGCAAATCGAGCGCCGCTATCTGGTTGGCATTGTGGGCGCTGGCGCGCTTGACGACGGTGCCGGCCAGCAGCACGGGCCGCAGGTGAGCCACCGGCACCACGGCCCCGGTGCGGCCCACGTTGTACTCGATGCGCAGCAACTCGGTGCGCGCCGCCGCCGTGGGGTACTTGTAGGCAATGGCCCAGCGCGGGCTTTTGGCCGTCAGCCCGAGCTGGTCCTGCTGGCGCAAATCATCTACCTTGATGACAATGCCGTCGGTATTGACCGGCAGCTCGAACCGCTTCTGCGCCCACTCGTGGATGTAGGCCAGCACCTCGTCCAGATTCGCGCAGCGCCGCCAGGTAGCCGACACGGGCAGGCCCCAGGCGGTGGCCGCTTCCAGCGCCTGGCTGTGGCTGGTGAAGTGCCGGCCCGGCGTGAGCACCGAGTAGGCGTAGAAGCGCAGCCGCCGGGCCGCCACCTGGGCCGAGTCTTGCAGCTTGAGCGCCCCGCTGGCCGCGTTGCGCGGGTTGGCCAGCAGGCTTTCGCCGTTTTGCTCGCGCTCGGCGTTGAGCTCGTCGAACACCTGGTTGGGCATGAATACCTCGCCGCGCACCTCGACCTCGGCCGGGCAGTCGCCGGCCAGGTGCAGCGGCAACGTGCGAATGGTGCGCACGTTGGCCGTCACCACGTCGCCGCGGGTGCCGTCGCCGCGCGTCACGCCCTGGTGCAGCGCGCCGTTCTCATAGCTCAGGCTCATCGCCACGCCGTCGAATTTCTGCTCGCAGACGTAAGCGTAGGGTGCGCCCTCCAGCCCGCGCTGCACCCGCTCGTCGAACTCGCGCAGGTCGTCCTCGGAGTACGTGTTGCCCAGGCTCAGCATCGGGTAGCGATGGGCGGCCTGGGCAAATTGCCGCGTCACGGTGCCGCCCACGCGCTGGGTGGGCGAGTTGGGCTGGGCCAGCTCGGGGTGTTGCTGCTCCAGGCTCTGCAGCTCGGCCAGCAGCTGGTCGAACTCCTGGTCCGACACCTCGGACGTGTCGTGCAGGTAGTACTGGGTGTTGAGGTGGTGCAGGCGCTGGGTCAGCTCTAGCAGGCGGGCGTGGGCGTCCATAAGGAGGTGCGTAAAATTTTGGCTTCCGGCGGCTAAGCTAGTGAGTATTCAGCGACTGGACTACGCTACGAACCGGCCAATGGGAAGGAGCGGCAAGTGGTCAGGCGGTCTGCCCAACGCGGATAAAACGAGAGCTGGCCCAGGTGAATCAGCGCCCAGGCCAGGATGAGCGGCACGGCTTTGAGTTTGTAGGGGTCGAAATATTTTTCGCGCAAGGCCGCAGGCAGCAGGTCGCCGGCCGAAAGGCTGCTGAGCACCACCAGCCCAAACAACGCCCAGGCCAGCGCGGGCGGCACCGTGCGCCGGAACGTGAAAAACCACAGCCCGAAACCCGCCACGGGCAGCACGTAGGTTGCCGGCTCGGCCATCTGGTTAAATATGACCACGAAAATGAGCACCGAGCTGAGGTAAAGCCGGCGGTAGGCCCACGCGCCCCAGTGGCGCCAGTGAACCAGCGGTCCGAGCAGCAGCAGCAGCCCCAGAGCCTGCACGTAAGCTTTGTTGGGCAGCAGCGGCAACCCGAACCAGCCCTCAAGCACCCCCATCACCGAAAGCTGGGTGCCGGTGGCCGATGCCCCCACCACGGCCAGCCAGCCCCGGTACTGCATCAGCAAGCTGGCCGGCGACACCACCAGCAGCGGCAGGGCCGTCAGCGCCGCCACCCAGAGCGCCGCCCACAGCCCGGCCCGCACCGGCCGCGGATACAGCAAAAACAGCAGCCCCAGCCCGATGCCGTATATCTTGATGAAAAACGCCAGCGCCACGCACAGCGCCGCCCAGCGCGACTGCCCGGCCTCCAGATTCAGGTAGGTGAGCAGCAGCAGGCCCAGCAGCAGGGCGTTGGCCTGGCTGTTGTGCAGGGCCGTGAGAAAATCGGCGAGGATGAAAAACAGGAACAGCGCCGTGCGCGGCGGCGGCCCGGCCGAGCGCCAGAAGCGCCGCACGGCCAGCAACAGCACACTCGTATTCAGCGCGTTCCAGAGCGCCAGCCCCGCCCAATCGGGCAGGCTTGCGAACGGCCCGATGAGCAGGGCGAAGGTGGGGCTATACTTGTAGGTGTCGTGGTAGAGCGCCGGGTATTCGAGGTAGATGTTGCGGCCGGCCAGCAGGTTGAAAAACGGCCGGGTGTAAAGCCGGTAGTTATTGAACGTGTCGTGGGCCAGGTGCTGCGCCGTTACGAGCGCCGTGAGCAGTGCGTAGAGGGCCAGCACGAGCCGGGGCCGCGCCGCCAGCCACAGCAGCCAGCGCGGCCCGGCAGCCGAAGAGGGAAGGGCGACAGGTTGCATAACGGGCACGGTGCCGGGCTACTCGCCCTTTTTGGCGGCGGCATCGGCCTGGCCCTGCGCTTCGGTGCGGGCGGGCGGAGCTTTTTTATCAGCTTCAGGGTTGGCCTGCGCTTCCTTGAGCTGGGTCGGGATTATCGGCTCGGCGGCGGTTTTAGGCTTGAAGCGGGCGATGAGCACGATGGCGATGACGGCGACGACGAACCAGGTGAAGAATTTCATGTGGGGAGGGGGAAGCGGATAAAAAAATCAGGTTACGCGAAGAACCATCCGCTGAGCTAATCCTCGTCTGTGATGATGAAGCCCAGCGCCTGGCCGGGTGCGAGGGCAAATAAAGCCGTGGAGAAAGTGTTGTCCGTAACCGGGGACCAGGAGTAGCCTTCACCACGCAAGAAGCGGGGCAGGCTGTCAGGGCTGATATTGGCAAAATAGCGGCCCAGCGGCCCGACCAGGGCACAAAACTGTTGCCAGTAAGTCGCGGCCCGAGCGGGCTGCAACAAGGGTTCCCCGTAGGCTTGCGAACGGGTGAGCATTACCTGCCATAGCTCAGCCGCCTGAGCGGCATCGAGCGGGCGCCAGCGGATGGAACCGGGGGCTCGTACGGCCGGCTCGCCGAGCAGCAAGGCGTTGAGGCGGTCCTGGTCGTCCGCATCGTCCGGGCGCGCGGCGGCCGAAGCGGCTTGCTCGGCGCTCAGCAGAAACCACCAGTCTTCCAGCAGCGGCTGGGCGGTGAGCGCGGCGCGCAGGTGCTCAAAAGTGGCGGACGGACTCATGCGAGCGGCGAAGCGCCGGGGTAGACTACGCGGCTCCGGCGGGCCAAAAGTACGGCCGGCAACCCGCGTCGGCCCGGCCCGTTTGTGCGGGCGACGCAGTACTTTGTCAGTCGGCTTCGGTCGCTAAGACTAAAAACTACCAGCAATCAACCAAAAACCAGAAACCTTATGCCTGACCAAAATACTTCCTGGGCCGACACGGCCGCCTCGCTGCTGAGCAAGCTTTCGGGCGGCGTCGAGCTCAACCTGGCCTTCGACCAGGTAGAATTGCAAGTGCCTAACCAGCAGAGCCCCGGCGGCCCGGCCGCTACCTGGCGCCTGAACGGCTCGCTGCGCATCCGCACGAAAGGCGACCCAGCCCCGGCGCTCAGCTTGCCGGCCGCCGTTGCCGCGCCGGCCGTGCGCGTAGACCCGCCCGCCCCCAGCGGCCAGCCGCAGCCGACTTTCACCGCCGACCCCGCCGCACCGCGTGGCTAACGGCCTCGACGTAGAAGCCCGCCTGAGCCTGACCTGGCCGGGCGGCCACGAGCTGCAGCTGGCCGCCAGCGGCACCTACCTCATCCTGAACGTGCCCAGCCAGCAGGTGCTCGACCTGATTACGAGCGGTCCGCCGTCCGCGCCCGGCGAAGCCAAAAAGCCCGCGCCGCCTGGCCCGCCCCTCGACCCGCTGGCTCAGCTCCACTACCTGGCCCTGACCCTGGGGCTGGTGCTCGACCTGCGCGTGGCGGGCCGTACCTACGCCACGTTCGGGCTGCCAGGGCGCACCGGCCCCAAAATCACGCTCAGCGCGGTGCTGGGCAAAATAGGGTCTTTTTTTCGCTGATGCCGACGAACAAAAGCCCGTATTTTATCCTTCGCACAACACCGCCCACCCGTTACCTTAGCCCCGTGCAAGCACCCCGCGACGACGACCGTATTCCTTCCCGCACCGGCTCTTCGCGGGCGGGCGACTCCGCGTTCGGGCGTATCGAGCGGGTGCCGCCGCTGCTCATGCTGCTCTACGTGGGGCTGGTGGGCATTAGTATGCTCTTCGTCACGCTCGTGGCCCTGTACCTGGCCTCGCGCGGAGCGAGCGGGGTGGCGGCCGGCGCGCACCCGTTTCCGCGCTATTTTTCGCTGAGTACGGTCGTGCTGCTGCTCTCGTCCTACGTGCTGGCCCAGGCCGGGCGCTTGTACCGCGCCGACGACCTGCCCGCGCTGGCCCGCTGCCTGGGGGCCACGCTGCTGCTGGGCAGCGTGTTCAGCGGCTTGCAGCTGCTGGGCTGGCGCGAGCTCATGCAGCAGGGCATCCTCTTCAAAGGCCAAAGCGGGGGCACGTTCGTCTACGTCATCTCCGGCGTGCACGTGGCCCACGTGCTGGCCGGACTGCTCTGGCTGCTGGCCCAGACGCTGCGCACCGTCCACGCCAGCCGCGATGCCGTCCGTACGCTCGTCTTCATCCGCAACCCCTACCACCGTCGCCACCTGCGCGCGCTGGCCATCTACTGGCACTTCATCGACGCGCTCTGGCTGGTGCTGTTCGCCGTGTTTTTGCTGGTGTATTAGGGGTGATTGGGTGAGAAGAAACATCTTACCCATGACTTACGCAATTGGGTTGGAGGGGACAGTTCCCGCAGAGGTTCGCGGAGGAAAAACGCGGAGGTTCGCAGAGCGGGGACATTACACTCCGCGAACCTCCGCGTTTTTCCT
>JANXNW010000158.1 GCA_025353905.1 Hymenobacter sp. | reverse complement strand
GACGTTGTTCTCAGCGTACCACTGCGCTTTACCACCGCGTACCTCTGCGGGAACTTCCCTGAATATTAACTCCGCGGGTGAAACTCGGTCATCACCTGCCGCAGGTGGTCGCGGTCGAGGTGGGTGTAGATTTCGGTGGTCGTGATGGAGGCGTGGCCCAGCATTTCCTGCACGGCGCGCAAGTCGGCCCCACCTTCGAGCAGGTGCGTAGCGAAGGAATGACGCAGTGTGTGCGGACTCACCGTCTGACGCAAACCAGCTTGCTCGGCGAGTTTTTTTATCGTTGTAAAAACCGTAACCCGCGAGAGCCGGGTGCCGCGCTGATTCAGGAAAACTACGTCCTCGTAGCCGGGCTGCACGGTCAGGTGCTGCCGCACCCCGCCCAAATAAAAGTGCAGGTGCTTGACGGCCTCGCGGCCCACGGGCACGAGCCGCTCCTTGTTGCCCTTGCCCAGCACTCGCATGAAGCCCTCCTCGGTATACACGTTGGACAGCTTCAGGTCACACAGCTCCGACACGCGCAGGCCCGACGAATACAGAATTTCGAGCAACGCGCGCGCCCGCAAACCTTCCAACGTACTCAAATCAATGACGCCGAGCAGCTTTTCGACATCGGGGTACGAGAGCGTGTCAGGCAGGTGGCGGCCGGCTTTCGGCGCCTCGAGCGTGTCGGTGGGGTCGGCCTTGAGCAGGTCTTCCATCATCAAAAACTCGAAGAACGCCTTCAGGCCGGAGAGCGTCCGCGCCTGGGAAGTCGAGCTGAGGCCGAGGCCGGTGAGCGCGGCCAGAAAATCGCGCAGCAGCCGCGTCGTTACTTGCAGCGGGCCGGCGCGCAGCTGCTCCAGCTCCAGCCACTGGTGCAGCTTGCGCACGTCGCGCACGTAAGCTTCGACCGAATTAGGCGAAAGCGATTTTTCGAGCCGCAAGTAGCCGGCGAATTGTTTGATGGCGAGCGGCCAGGTCATAATCTCACAAATAGCACATCCGTGCCTTCTCGCCTAACAACAGTCGTCTTACTAACCAACTCCTATCGTTTTACCGCCAGACTACTGCTCCGGGGCCAAGTCGAAGCGCCCGCTTGTAACCGTGATGGTCTTTCCGGTGGAAGTTTTGGCCGTGAAGTCAAACGTTCCCGACACGATGCTCTGGCGGGAAGTGATACCGTTCACGGTACGGGTATATGGCTCGACCTTCGTGATGGTCAGGGTGCCACTGCCGGCGTTGGCCGTGCTGTAGCCATCCAGCCCGAGCGAAGCCGAGGCCGTGAAACCGTTGCTGAGCGTATAAACCCCTGGCGCAATGGCCGTGGTAGAATGCACGTCAAGCGTTAGAAAATTCACCACTGGCACTGGGTCTTGGCGTAGATTCTTGACATTGACCGTGAACACCGGAGCATTAACCGGGAAACTATTAGTCCGAATCTCGTAGTCGGCGGGCAGCAAGCTGCTCCTGTCCGGGTTGTAGGGCAGCCAGAGTTTGCCATCAATGAGGCAACCAAATGTGCGCTTACCTTCCTGGGTTGCTTCCGGCATCTTCGGATTCACCACGTCATCAACCGTTTTACAAGCCGTAACGCTCAGCAAAATCCCCGCGACGCAGCAGCGAATCAACCCGTTTTTCAGAGGTATATTTTTCATCTGACTGCAAGATAGACACGTCTCGCAAACTGGTACCCTATCTTCCCCTCCGATTTTCCCCTCCCAGTTGCTTCCCCACCCAGCATCCATGAGAGTCCTGCTGCTCAACGGCCCCAACCTGAACCTGCTCGGCCGCCGCGAGCCGACGATTTACGGCACCCGCTCGTTCGAGGACTTTTTGCCCGAGCTGGTGGCTGATTTCCCGGATTTGGCGCTCAGCCACTACCAAAGCTCGTATGAGGGCAGCTTGATTGACCGGCTGCACGGGGCGGCGGGCTGGGGCGAAAACGGCGCGACCGATGCCCAGCAGGCGGTGGTGCTCAACGCGGGCGGGCTGACCCATACGAGCGTGGCGCTGGGCGACGCCGTGGCGTCCGTGGCCGGGGCCGGCCTGCCGGTGGTGGAAGTGCATTTGAGCAACCTGGCCGCCCGCGAAGACTTTCGGCACCAGTCTTTTATCGGCAAGCACTGCGTGGGCAGCATCGCGGGCTTCGGGCTGGAAAGCTACCGGTTGGCCCTGCACTACTTGGTGCGGCAGCGGCCCCGGCCGCTGGGTTTTCGGCGGTAGCGGGCATTAAAACCGGCCAGTGCGGCGTTGGCGAACGAGCTTGGTATCGACGGGGCGCTGATTTTGGCCGCCGCATTTGCCAGGCAACTTATTTGCTATGAGATTTTTAACTTTATCCGGGTGGTTACTATTGGCTACGCTGCCGCTGACGGGACTGCGCGCCCAGGGCAGCGCCTGCCTGCTCGTGCCGGTGCCACTGGCGCAGCGCGTGGCACGGGCGACCCTGGTAGTGGAAGCGCGGGTGCTCGACCAACGAGTGCTATCAGCCGCTGGCAACCACCTCATTACAGAAAGCCAGCTGGAAGTTTACAAGGTGTTTCGGGGAAACTTGCCGGCGGGTGGGCTGCGGGTACGCACCCTGGGTGGCGCGCTCGGCGACCGGCTTGAAGCCGTGAGCGGGGCATTGCGGCTGCAAAAGGGGCAGCAGGGCGTGTTTTTGCTCGAAGCCGACCCGGCCGCGCCCGGCGAGTGGCGGGCCTACGCCGGGCCGCAGGGTTTCATTGCCTACGACCTGACCACGGGTAGCGCCCAGGAGCCGTTCGGCAGCTACGCCCGCATCGACGGCGAGCTGTACCCAGCGCTGCGAGCCGAGGCCGGCCAGCCCTGGCGCGTACTGCGCGCCAACCCTGAATTGACACTTCTCAAGGCGCGAATGGCCGCCCAGGCAGCTGCCCCGGATGCGCCGCGCAGCACGGCCGCGCCGGTTATCAGCGGGTTTTCACCGGGCAGTATAGTGGCCGGGGCCAGTGCGCCGATGGCCGGCGGGCCGGGGGTGCTTACCATCACCGGCACGGGTTTCGGGGCGACGCGGGGCGCGGGGTTCGTGCAGTTTCGCAACGCCGACAGCCCCGGCTCGGGCGCTAACCCCAACTATATCAGGCCCCTGGACAGCGACTACCTGAGCTGGACCGATACCCGGATTGAGATGCGGGTGCCCTCAGACAGCCAGACCGGCAACACGGCCGGCACGGGCCTGTTTCAGGTGGCAGCCAGCGACGGCACACTGGCCACCAGCCCGGACGCGCTCACGGTGCGCTACGCGCTGGGCAACGTGACCAGCGGCAGCCCCGCGACCACCGGCCGGCCGCGCCTCGTGGACGACAACGCCCAGGGCGGCTACTCGCTGCAGTACGCGTCGAGCTTTCCGGCCGCTGCGCAGGCCCCGTTCGA
Source organism: Hymenobacter sp. (assembly GCA_025353905.1). GTDB lineage: Bacteria > Bacteroidota > Bacteroidia > Cytophagales > Hymenobacteraceae > Hymenobacter. The sequence continues at coordinate 21,850 of JANXNW010000158.1, read as the reverse complement.
GCGGGCACTGCAAAGCTGGCGCTGCGCCACGGGCCTCAACCGCCGCATCGGGGCGGCCACCACGGTGAACGTCACGGCCGGCGATGGCGTGAACGTGGTGCGCTTCGCGGCAGCGAACGAGCTTGAGGCGGGGGTACTCGGCGTGACCTATTCGTACTACAGCGGCTGCGGCAGCGGGGCCAGCCTCAGCTGGCAGCTCACCGAAACCGACTACGCCTACAACCCGTCCTTTACCTGGAACTACGGCCCCGCCGCGCCGACCAGCACCGAGTTCGACTTTGAGAGCGTAGCCCTGCACGAGCAGGGCCACGGCGCCCAGCTAACCCACATCATCGCGCCAGGCCGGGTGATGCACTACGCCATCGGCCGGGGCCAGAACAGCCGGGTGCTCGACGCGACCACCGACGTGACCGGCGGGGCCGACGTGGTGAACTTCAGCGTGAGCGCCACGGCCACTCAGCGCTGCAACCAGCCCGTGCTCGTGGCCAGCACGGCCGGCTGCGGCGTGCTGCCGCTGCCGGTGCAGCTCACGGCTTTCGGGGCGCGCTACGAGCCCGGCCAGGGTACCCGCCTGCGCTGGAACACGGCCTCGGAGCAGCAGAGCGCGTTTTTCAGCGTTGAAAGTCAGCCCGACCAGCTTGACCAGCCCGCGCGCGCCGACAGCCTCAGCCAGCCTGGCCAGCCCTGGCGCGAAGTGCTGCGCCTGCCCGCCGCCGGCACCAGCGCCACGCCGCGCCAATACGAGGCCCTCGACCCGCGGCCGCTCGCCGGACGTCGCTACTATCGCCTGCGCCAAACCGACCTCGACGGCACGAGCACGTACTCGCCAGTCGTGGTGGTGCAGCGCGCCGAAGTAATTGCTGACCAGCTGGTTGCCTACCCCAACCCAGCCCAGGGCCTGCTGCACCTGCGCGGCCCGCTCGCGCCGGGCGCGGCGGCCCAGGTGCGGCTGCTCGATACCACCGGCCGCTGCGTGGCACGGGCGGCGGGGCCCGCTGGGGCAACGGCCTTCGACCTGCCGCTGACCGGCATAGCACCTGGTTTTTACTTCCTGGAATGGTACGGCGACGCGGGCGCACCCAGCCGACAGCGCGTACTAGTGGCCGAATGAGCGGGCATCCGGCCGACGTTTGACAGCGGCTTGGCTCGCTGGCCGCGCAATCGTCCGCGTCAATGACGGGGCCGGCGCGGCGGCCGCAGCCGCTGCTGAAAGCTGATGCCCGACACGGGGTTGGCCACGAACACGAAGCTGCCCGGCAGCTCCCGACCCAGGCCGTAGAGCGTGAGCCAGGTGTCGAGCTGCAGGTTGCCCAGGGTTTGAAACTCGAAGTCCACGACCAGGCTGTCGGCGCTGGGGCTGCGAAACTCCAGCGTCGTGAAGCCCCGGCGGCGCAAAGCCCGCAGCAGCTGGTAGTTGGAGTCCGATTCGGCCACGAAACCCTGCTCGGTCAGGGGCCAGGCCCGGTGGCTGCGGTAGTAGCGCCGGAAATAGTCCTGCTCGTCGAGCGTGAGCCGAAACTGCTTTTTGGCCCGTATCACGTCGTACGTCGGGTATGAAACCCGGCGCTCGACTGGGCCCCTATCAGTCATCACGGTTTCGTAGCGGGTGCAGGCCGCCAGCAGCAACACGAACCCGAGCAGCAGCTGTTTCATTACGGTACGATTGGCCCGTTACAAATGCCAGCCGATGGCAAAATCGAGCCGGGGGTTGATGGCAGCCATCGTGCTGCTGATTTTCAGGAAGGCACCAAAGCTGCCCTCGGCGTAGAGGTGATTACCCAGCACCCGGCGCGCGCCATACTTGACACCTACCGGATAAGCCAGGGCCAGATTGTCCACCTCAATCAGCCGACCGGTATTGACTGGTATCTCGGTCACCAGCGCTAAATAATTGGCCGCGTTGGCCGCCGCATTGCGCGGGCCACGCATGGCGCGCTGCTCCAGATTCGTGTACAATCGCAGCTCGGCCAGCAAATAAGGAGTAATGGCCGAGCTGGAGTAAACAAACCCAAAGAATTTGTCGCGCTCGTTGATGAAGCGGGTGCCAATAAACGGCGGCGGCCAACTGCTTGCGTTGCTGTAGAAGGAATAGTGTGCTCCCAGGCCGTACAGAAACGTCACCTGCCGGCCTATTGCCCTTTCTTGAATAACCTGTGCTCCCAGGTAATTTATGGTTACCGCACTCAAAACCGGGGCGACGCTTGCGCGCTCCGATTCATCACTAATTCTTTGCTGCCCCAAACACGGGACGCTAATCAATGCAAAAAAAACAACTGCGTAAATGGAGAGGAAATTCGTATGCTTTGTCATAGCTCAGTTCAAAATAAACCAATAAAACAACCCACCCCAAATAAGTTGGAAAACTGTCTTGGGGTGGGTTATCGAATATCGTTGAAAATTACTTTAATAATTAGTCTTGCATGATGCGTACACCCTTCCAATTATTACCCCATTTAGCCGCTCCATAAATGGAAGCTTTCTTGAGCTTGTAAGAGTAAGCTTTGTTCTCAAAAGTTGGCTTGAGAACATTCGTGAACATATTAAAATAACCACCTCCATTGCCGACGTATGTAAGCCGAGCGGTGTTCCAATCAAAAACCAAGTTCAGCTCTTCTTGATTATCGGCTGTTTTCTCAAATCTTCCCATTGCTGTTGTTATCTTATCTGGGAAAATCAATCGGAAACCAGTCGTTACACTGTTGTAGAAAGCTGGCTGCGTCGGAGCGTAAGTTTTCTGGGCGTAATCCCACAAAGTACTAGTGAGCTTGCCCAAGCCCTGCGCCCCTAAATTGTTGAATTGTTTTTCTACTTCAAGCGCGCTGGGGGCCGACTTAGTATATCCATATCGACTCAGAATATCAGCACTGAGTTCGGAAAACAAATATGGATGGTACCTCAAAGTTGAGGAATCTTTGAGTTTCGGGCCAAAGCACACCGCCCACCTTTGAGCCTGGGAAAGAGGGAATAGAGTAGGGCAATGATTGATTGTAGACTGTTGGGGTTTCAATTACGATGGCGTCCCAACCTACAGCCAGCCTTTCAGCTTTCATAGTTCCCCAGATGTTAAACCACCCTTGCTTCTGCATCTTAGCCTTGAGCCCAATGCTGGCGTAAATCCAGTAATTGAAGTTGTAGAGCTTTACCAGCACCCGATGATTGCTGTCAAAACTCTCCGTGCGGGAGGTGTTGACCCCAAATGCGTTTTGCAACCAGCCGCCTACGACTGTCTTTGCCCCATAAGCGTAGGTGGGTAAAGTGCAATAGAGAGGAGCAGGAAGAGCGCCAACAAACTTGCTGCCGGGTGGCTGCATAAAGTTGCAAACAGTTAAGTTAGCAGTGGTACCCTCCAGTGGGTCAGTCGCTACCTGTAACTCCACAGTTTCGGCGATACCGTACGTATCAAAACGCGATAAACCAGGCCCTACATTATACAGGTCGTTACCTATCGGGGTACCAACATAGTCGTCATCCGGATTTTGCGCGATGTCATTAACCATCTCGTCCAGAGCTGCTTTGTTAGCTACTTCAGCAAAAAGAGTGCCTTGAGGAGTGACGGCGTAGATTTCATCACCTACTTGAACTTCAAGTCGGTCATTGAGAACGGCGGCGAAATTCGGGTCTGGAACCAACTGGTCAGTAATAACCTCGTCTGCGCCCAATGCCGCAGTCGCTGCTGCACCACCGACTGCGGCATTGGGCGCAGACTTGGGCGATTGAGCGCTTGCGATTTTTGCCCGCCGTACAGGCAGATTTTTCTCAGGACTCTCTAACAGAGACTTGAAATTATCCCCCGATGTGCCTGATTTGTAAGTAAGCGCTACTTTTTTCGCGGCCGCTAACTTATCTGTTGAGCTGCTGATTTCAGCAATTGCTCCTTTCAGAGCTTCAGCATCTGGAAACCTTAGGTAAGCTGTATTCCCGGTTGTAACGGGCTTAGTAGCTTCTATTTCCTCTTTCTTACATCCAGAGAGAGAGAGAGAGAACTACCATCGCGGCAATTGGAATAGTATTGTGTTTCATTGCTTTAGATTGAATTTTAAGCCAGAGCTTAGTTGCCCTGACTGTGGCGTAAATCTAGCACGTTCTTGATGGTTGTGTGAAAATCCAGAGCCCCTTATTACAAAAGCACCAAATTTTACACGTACATGATTTGAGGAAGCTTACAAAGTGTTGGTATATAAGTATAATAAAAAGTATTTTTATGTTCACTAAAAAGACCTGCGGCTAAGCCTCAAATATTCCGCAACTACTTGCTAAACCCACCCCAGTACCTTTGCCGCACCTATGACCCCTCCCCCGCTTTACACCTTCAACCCCGGCCCGGCGGCCGTGTACCCGGAGTTGCGCCAGTACCTGACCGATGCCTACGACGAGGGTTGGCTTTCGGTGCCGCACCGCTCGGAGCGCTTTACGGCCCTGGTGCGCCAGACGCTGGAAGCGACGCGGGCCAAACTCAACATTCCGCAGGACTATACCATCCTGTTCACCTCGTCGGCGACCGAGTGCTGGGAGATTCTGACCCAGAGCCTGACGCCGCGCCACTCGTTCCACCTCTACAACGGCGCGTTTGGGCAGAAATGGGCCGACTACGCCCGCGCCCTGCGGCCGCAGAGCACGGGGCTGCGCTTCGATATCAACGACGTGCCCGACCCGGCCGGCCTGCCCTTCGTGGCCGACGAGACGGACCTGGTCTGCCTGACGCAGAACGAGACGAGCACGGCCACGCAGCTGCGCGACCAGTTCATTCTCAACGTCTTCAACCGGGTGGGGCCGGCCTTGCTGGCCGTCGATGCGACGTCGTCGCTGGGCGGGCTGGCGCTCAAGTTCATCAAGGCCGATATCTGGTTCGCCTCGGGGCAGAAGTGCCTGGGGCTGCCGGCCGGGCTGGGCTTGCTCGTGCTTTCGCCCCGGGCCGTGGCCCGCGCCCGCGAAGTCGGCGAGCGCGCCCACTACAACAGTCTGACGAGTATGCTGGCGCAGATGCTTAATTTCCAGACTACGTTCACGCCCAACGTGTTGGGTATTTATTTGCTGAGCCGGGTGATGGCCGCCCGCGACAGCATCAAGGTGATTCAGCCCCACTTGCAGGCCCGCGCCCAGAAACTTTACGACTACTTCGAGCAGGTGCAGCCGCTGGGTTTGCGGCCCCTCATCGACAACGCCGAAGCCCGCTCGACGACCGTTATTGGGGTGCGAGGGCCAGTCGCGCTCATCGAGGAGGTCAGGCGGCGGGCCCGCGACGAGGCCGGCCTGCACCTGGGCTCGGGCTATGGCGAGCTGAAAAGCACCACGTTCCGGCTGGCCAATTTTCCGGCCGTGCCCGATACCGCCTTTGAAGCCCTGGTGCGGTTTCTGGAAAGCCTGCGAGCCGAGCCCGGACGGTGATTTTTAATAGTTTAGGGCTTAAGCGAAGCGTCCATCATTGCGAGCGCAGCGAAGCAATCGCATTTGTTAAGCGCCTTCGACGAGTTGAACAACGAGCCGAATAGGTGCGGTTGCTTCGCTAAGCTCGCAATGACAGACGCTTCGCTTAAGCCCTAAACCATTAAAGAATTAACCACTAATTACTACTCTCTCGCATGCGAAGGAGCCTGCACGGCTCCCGTTACGCTGGATGAGCCCGCGTTGCGACGCACCGAAATCACGAAGGGATAAGGGGAGTTGCCCTTGTCGTAGCCGGCGCGCTGGTCGAAGAGCGTGACCGTGCAGACCGACCCGACGAAACGCTCGCCCACGCAGTTTACGCAGCTCACCGGCTCGGGCTTGAGACCGGCGCGGCGCAGCTCGGTCCGTACGGCCCCAAAACAGGCGCGCTGCCGGGTTTTGAGCAGAATATCGAAGCTGGGCAAGTCCGCATTCTGACCCAAAACCTGACTCTGCTTCTGACTGGCGCGGCGTAGGCTCACCTGCGCGTCGTCGAGCAGCGGCGTACCCGTCACGGGCTGAGTGCCGGGCACCTCGTGGGTCCAGAACAGCTCCTCAGTGCTGCCGGGCTGGGGCGTGTGGCGGGTCCATTGGCTGGCCGGCAGGTAAGTATCGAGCGAATCGAGGGCAAAGCGGCCGCTGGCACCCGCCTGCAGCAGCACCCGCACGGGTAGACACTGCCCCCAGGCCCGCGCGCCAACACCCGCCCCTAACAGGAGCAGCACACTGAGGCAGCAACGGGTGAAAAAACGCGTCATGGACTCTGAAAAAAGCTAAAAGCGCCGGCTTAGTTCACCGACACCGTGAGGCCGCCGTAGAGCAGCCGCCCCAGCTGCGGACCGCCGAATATCTGCACGTTGGTGTTGTCGAACAGGTTGGTGCCGCCCAGCTCGAACACGCTCTTGAGCCGGGGCACGGCCAGGCGCAGCTGCGCATCAATGGTGTGGGCGGCGGCCAAGTCGCCGGTCGCAAACGACGACGAGTAGCGGTAGCCCTCGGCGTAGCGGTAGTTGAAGCTGTAGCCCAGAGTTTTGGTCAGGCTGCCGAAGGCCCCCGCGTTGAATTTATGGCGGGGCGTATTGAAGAACGGCACCTCCTCAATCGAATTGTCGAGTACGTTCAGCGCGTAGTTGCCGGTCAGGTTCAGGGCCCGCGCGGCAACGTAGGTGAGGGCCAGCACCGCGCCCTGGGTGCGCACTTCTGGCTCCAGATTGGCTTGGACCAGGATGAAACGCGTACGTTGGCCGGGTTTCGGAATGGGGTTCTGCGAGAGGGTCAGCAGCTCAAACGGGCTGGGTCGCGAGCCGTCCGGGTTACCGATAAATTGCTGCGCACTAATAAAATCGCGGTAGCGGCTGCGGTAGTAGCTCACGTCGAGCTGCAGGCGGTCGGCGAGCTGACCTTTGTAGCCCACTTCGTAAGAGCTGACCTGCTCGGGCACCAAGCGCTTAATGTTCACCTCATAGGTTCAATTTGGTCAGGTCGAGCTGGCCGCGCTGCAAGTCCGTCGCCAGGCTCGTGCGGTAGCCCTGAAAGCCCTGGCCCACATTGCCCAGCACGGTAATCACGCCCAGGTCAATGCTCAGGTACTGGTCGGTCTGGGTTGGCGAGCGAAACGCCTGCCCGAACGAGGCGCGGAAATTGTGCTGCTGCTGGTCGCCCAGCGAATAAACGGCCGACAGGCGGGGTGAAAACCGGGCATCGAAATTCTGAAAGTCATCCAGCCGGCCAGCGGCTGCCAGCCGCAAATGCTCGTCGAACAGCGTAGCCGTGAGCTGCGCGTAGCCGCCATACTCGTAGTTGCGGATGCGCTGGCCGACTTTGTCGCTGAAGAAGGTCCCGTCCGACCCCAGCCGAAATTCGCGAAAGGCCGCGCCCGTTATCAGGCGCACCCTTTCGCCAAGCACGAAATTGTATTGCCCGCTCACGTCGCGCAAGTACGAGCTGGGATTTAGCTTGGCCCCGATGCCGGGGCGGCTCTCGGCCAGCAGGCGCTCGCGCTGAGTGTTGTATTCGGCCGTGCCGGGCACGAGCTGGAATGGGGCCGCCGCCCGCTGGGCCGCCGCTTGGGCGGCCGCGTCGCTGGCCCCACCCGCCAGAGCCGTTTTGTACGCCAGGCCGTAGGCCCCAAAGTAGCTGTTGGCGTACGAAAGCCCGGTTTGCGGATTGGTCACGCCCTGCAAAAACAAGCCCAGGTAGGTCAGGTCGTAGCTATTGTTGCCGGCATCGAAGGTTTGGTAGGCGCGCACGAACCAGCGGTCGGGCGAGCCGATTTCGAACCGAAACCGGTCGATGCTGAAGTCCCGCGCCCGAAAGCGGTCGGTGTTTTGCACCGTGGCCGAGCCCACAGCGCGCGAATACTCGAACGTGGCCTTCACCCGGTCGTTGAGCAGGTAGCTTAGCGCGGCGCTGCCCCGGTAGAGGCGGGCCTTGTTGTCATCGGCCAGCAGGTCGGTTTCGGTGAAGCCGGGCAAATAAACGGTGCGCCCGGCCAGGGCCGGCCCCGCGTAGGCCGGGCTCGATGGGTCCACCGGGTAAGTGTTGGGCAAGTCGCCGTAGCGGTTCACGGCGTTGTAGCCCAGGCCCGAGCCGGGTTATTGAGCGCGCCCAGGTTCTGGTTGCTGACCAGCGCGTCGTAGTTGTTCGCCGGCCACTCCTGCGCAGTCAGCCCCGAGCCGGTGATTTTGAAGGCCAGCCGGCGGCCCAGGCGCTGGGCGTAGCGCAGCTGCCCGTCGAGGTAGCTGCGCTCGCCGCCGCGCAGGCGCACGGTCAGGCCAGGGTCAGTAAACGCATCGCGCGAACTGACGGCTACCACCCCGTTAAAAGCATTGGCCCCGTAAAGTACCGAGGAGGGGCCACTCAAAATCTCGACGCTGGCCACGTCCACGTCCGGAATACTGAGCGAGTTGCCGATGTTGAACGACAAGCTCGGCGACTGCGTGTCGAGGTTGTCTACGAGCTACACCACGCGCTCGGAGGTGGGGTTGCCGAAGCCGCGGGTGCTGAGGCTGTTCACCAAAAAGCCGCTCGCGTTGGCATCCACGCCCCGAAACCGGGCCAGGGCGGTCATCAGGTCGGGGTTGCTCAGGCCCTGCACCTGCGCGACGGTCACTTTTTCCACCGTCACGGGGGCCTGCAGGATGTTTTCTTCCTGCCGCGAAACCGACATCACGAGCTGATTGGATAGCGTCCGCTGCGGAATGAGCGTGGCCACGACGCGCTCGTTCGGCGAATTCACCGTCAGCGACTGGCTCTCGTAGCCGCCGTAATCCACGAGGAGCGTGAGCGGAAACGCGTTCGCATCGACGAGCACCACAAAGTCGCCGACACTGTTGGTACTCGACCCCACGTAGCTGCCCTTCACGAAAACGGTCGCCCCGACGAGCGGCTCATCCGACTCGGTGGCTACGCGGCCGGCCACCGTGGCTCTGCTCTGTGCGAGCACCGGCTGAGCCACTGCGAAGCTGAGCAGCAGGCTAAATAAAGCAGAAATCGAAAAGTGGTAGAATTTTATCATCGGAATTTTAATTATCGATGGTGCTTGAAACAAGTTTAGATAAGGGGGAATAAGCGTACTCGGCCGTGCCAGTTAGTACCAATGCTGCCCGCAAAGCTAGCCCCCCACAGCCCAATTTTTTCTGTAAATAACCAAATCCCCTGCTATTGTTCTGCTTAAAAGCGCGGACCAAATAATGGCCTACCCGTTAGCAACGCCGTAATTTTGGGAACTTGCTGGCCGTGGCACTGCTGCCCAATAGCTGGTTCTGACTGATTATGATACTGTTATTTACCGATGGTTCGTCACGCGGCAACCCTGGCCCCGGCGGCTACGGCACCATCCTGCGCTACGGCACCTACGAGAAAGAGCTAACACAAGGATTTCGGCGCACCACCAACAACCGCATGGAGCTGCTGGCCGTCATCGTCGGCCTCGAAGCCATTACCCGCCCCGCCTTGCCAGTACTCGTCGTGTCCGACTCGAAGTACGTGGTCGATGCGGTCGAAAAGCGCTGGGTCTATAATTGGCTCAAAAAACCCGACTTCGGTAAGAAAGCCAATGAGGACTTGTGGCGGCGCTTCGTGCGGGTTTACGAAACCCGCCAGGTGTCTTTCCAATGGATAAAAGGCCACGCCGGCCACGCCGAAAACGAGCGTTGCGACGTGCTGGCCGTGCAAAGCGCCCTGGGCACGGGGCAACTCGTGGACGAAGGCTACGAGCTACTTATGAATAGTTAGTATTTTGTCTAACAGCTACTTCCAATTCAAGCAGTTTCGCATCGAGCAGGCCGACTGCGCCCAAAAAGTCAGCACCGATGCCTGCATCTTAGGCGCGGCGGCCGACCTGGCCGGGGCCACGCGGGTGCTCGATGTGGGCACCGGCACCGGGCTGCTGGCGCTCATGGCGGCGCAGCGCGCGCCGGCCGCGCTTAGTGAAGCCATCGAAATCGACCCGGCTGCCGCCGCGCAGGCGGCTGCCAACGCGGCAGCCAGCCCCTGGGCGGCCCGCGTACGGGTGCTTCCGCTGAGCCTGGCCGCCTACGCGGCTACCGGGCCAGCCGGGTTCAGCCACATCCTGTGCAACCCGCCGTTCTTTCGGCGCAGCCTACCGCCGCCCAGCGCGGCGCGGGCCTTGGCGCGCCACGCCGGGGCCACTTCGCTCAGTTTCGAAGAAATCGCGGTGTTCGCGACGACATTTCTGCTGCCAAACGGAACGCTCACGGTGCTACTGCCGCCGGCTGAAATGCTGGCTTTTGAGGTCGTAGCGCAGGCCAGCGGGTTGGGCGCGCAAGCCCGCCTGGGAGTGCGGCACCGGCCAGGCGGACGCGTTACGCGCATTATCGGGAAGTTTGGATGCGGGCCGGCACGGGCAATTTCCGCCACCGAGCTGACAATAATGGCCGCCGAAGGACCACAGTATTCAGCCGAGTTCGCCCGGCTGCTGGCAGAGTTTTACCTGGCGCTGTAGGGGCGGCTCGCAGCCGCCCGCATTGAGGAGCGGGGCTGGGAGACGGCTCAGACTAGTGACCGAACGCGACGGGCTGCTACGAGCCGCCCCTACAGCAACTGGTCCAGCTGGCCGAATTTCTCGTTGTGCAGGGCGGCGAGCAGGTCGGCTTCGAGGCGGCCGAAGTCGGCAGCCGGGTAGTGGCGCTGGCCGGGCTGCCCGGCCACGAGCGCGGTAACCTCGTCGGCCAGCGCGGTGAGGGCGCTCAGCAGGTGCGAGGTGAGCAAAATGCCGGTGCCGCGCCCGCGCAAGCGCCGCAGGATTTCGGCGAGCAGCAGGTTGGCTTCGAGGTCGAGGCCATTGAAGGGCTCGTCGAGAATCAGGTAGGGCAGCTCCTGAGCGATGAGAGCCAGCAGGGCCAGCTTTTTCTTCATGCCGGCCGAGTATTCCTCGGCGTACTGGTCGAGGGGCAATTCGAGCAGCTCGTTCCAGCCGGCGAGCGCGGGCACGGGCCGGCCCCGCGCCTGCAGGCAAAACCCGACGTATTCGCGGCCCGTGAGCCGGGGGTAGAAGTAGGGCTCATAGGGCAGCAGGCCAGTGCGGGCGCGCACGGCCGTGCCGGGCGGCGCGTCGGTGACTTGCACGAGGCCCGTAAAGCCACTTTCCAGGCCATAGATGCAGTTGATAAGCGTGGTCTTACCCGCCCCGTTGGCTCCCACCAGCCCGTGAATGGTGCCCGGCCGCAACGTCAGGCTCACGGCGCGCAGCACCTCATGGCGGCCGAAAGCTTTGGATAAGTTGCTTATTTCGAGCATGGTTTGTTGGCCGTTAGTGCGTTGGCGTAGGCGCTGTAATTTGTAAGCAAGCGCCGCCGAAGCTGGCATTTCTGATTTAGTTTTTGCAAAGAGAAAAGATTAACTTTCCTCATTCATTCACCGTCGCCGAGCACGGCCCGCAATCGGCGGCGGCTCTGCCAAATCAGCCCGCCTAGCATGGTCAGCAGCAGCGGCGGATAGGCCGGATGCCAGGCCCCGAGCAGGCCCAGCCCCACCAGCAACCCTTGCGTGGTGCGGATGTGCGTCTGGTTGGGATAAAACGCATATTTGGCAAGGATAACCATCGTCAGCAGCAGCAGCCAGAACGCGCCCACGGCCAGCGCCCCGGCCCAGCCCGCCGGTCCCAGCCCCAACAGCCCCCCAAACGGGCTGGCCGTGAGCGCCGCGTAGCCGAGGCCCAGGCCCAGCCGCCGCCGCAAAAACCGGCCCGGCCGCCGCGTTGCCGTGGCCGCCGTGGCCAACATAGTGAACGGCTCGGGGGTGCCGTAAAACGACATCACCACCAGCAGCCAACCCAACAAACCCAGAATCGGCCCCAGCGGCGAGGTTCGCTGCCAGACGGCCACGCCCAGCAGCGCCGGCCACCACAGCCAAGCCGTCGCCGTTCGCACGCCACTCACCCACTCAAACGCCTCGCTACGAAACGGGCTGCGTCCGCGTCGCCGGCTCGGCGCGGCGGCCGGGGCCGACCCCGCCGCGCCCACCAGCGCGGCCAGCCCCGGCGTGAGCAGTGCCGGCCCGACGGCCCCCAGGCTCAGCAGTGCCACCGCCACGGGCAAGGCCAGCAAAGTGTACTCCACCGCCAGCCAGCGCCGAAAGTGCGGCGCAGACCCGGCCACGAACTGGTAGTCGGCGCGCTGCCGGTGGGCACCCAGCAGCGCACCGGCCAGTAGTAGCAGCACCGCCCAGCGCCCGGCCGAATGGTGCGCCGCCAGCGCCAGCGCGTTGCCCAGGCCCGCCAGCAGCACCGGCCCCAGCAGCGCCAGCCGCCACGCGCCCACCTCGCGCGCCAGCCGGCCCAGTAGCCGCAGCCGCAAGCGCAGGTACGCCCCCAGGCCCGGCGCGGCAAACAGCGCACTCGCAGCTAAGCTACTTTGCATCAGACGGTTTGATGGTCATTACTCAACTCATGTTCCTCCTCCGTAAAGGCAATGCCATAATCGGCGGCCAGCTCCGCCAGAATCGGCTCGTAGAGCTCGGCGGCGGTCGGAATGACCACGCCGCGCGCCGCAATCAGCCCGCACGCCAGCCGCCGCACGGCCATGCCCAGCGGCAGGCCCACGGTTTTGGCCATCGCCGTGTGCGTGGCATCGTCGCCGGTTACGGCCAGCGAGGAAGTCAGCTCATACGCTTTGTCGTCAAGCTGATAGGTAAACTGATGTTGCAGCACGATGAGGTCGCGGTCGTGGGGCTGGAGCTGCCATCTTTCGGCCAGCCGGTGTTCGAGCAGCTCGGCCAGGGTGGCTTCGGCGCGGCCCAGCGGCTGATTCTCAAATAGCCCGAGCCAGACCAGCCGCGTCATTTCGGGGCCGTGGGGGTCGAGGCGCAGATGGGCAGCGGCGCGGGCGGCCAGCGCGGCGGTGGCTTCCGCTTCGGCTTGTTTATCAAGGCTTTCGGCGGGCGCGGCGGGTAGCAGGCTAGCTACGAGCGCGGCCCAGGTGCGCGGCGCGCCGGCGGCGGGCAGCCGGGTGGTGTCGTCGGTGAGGCCCAGGCCCACAAGCGCCTGCCAGGCCCCGCAGTAGCCCGGCCGCCGTAGCGTACCGCGAATAATACTCGGAATGTCGTCCAGCCCGTACGGGGCGCGGTAGCTGAGCGAGTCGCGGTTGGGGTAGCCTTCCAATTCGCCGACGCCGGGCACCCGCAGCCGGGTGGGTTGGGCGAAAAGCTGCTGGTAGGGCACGAGCTGCAAGTGGCCGTTTTCGAGGTACATAGCCGCGCCGCCCTGCCCGGCCAGCACCACATTGCGCGGGTTCCAGGTGAACTTGTAGCGCCAGGGGTTATCGCCCTCCGAAGCGGGGTCGAGTAGCCCGCCGCAGTACGAGGCAAAGGCCGTGAGCTGCCCGCCGCGCTGTTTAATTCGCTCGATAGCCTGCATGGCCGACATGTGGTCGAGGCCGGGGTCGAGGCCGCATTCCATCAGAAAAACCAACCCGGCGGCGGCAGCCGGCTCGTGCAGCGCGCGCAGCTCGGCGCTCACGTAGCTGGCCGTCGCCAAGTGGCGGCCTTGGGCGAGACAGGCACACGCCACGGCCCCATGAAAGCTCGCCGGCAGCATCGAAATAACAATATCAGCCTCCCCGACCAGCTCCTTGAGTTGGGCCTCGTGTTGCACGTCGAGCGGCACGGCCCGCGCAAACTGCGAATGCGCGGCCAGCACCGGCGCGAGGTGCGCCGGCTGGGCATCGGCTACTGTAATAAACCAGCGCTCGGCAGAGGCGTGAGCAAGCAAATAGCGCAGCAGCGACGAAGCCGAGCGGCCGGCCCCGAGCAGCAGCAGGCGGGTGGGTGGGGTCATGTGTTGTTTCTTATTCTCAAGACGAAGGTTCACGCAGAGTTCCGCAAAGGTGGCAGGGTTTCGCGGAGTCGAAGTAGCGCTACCTTGCTTGACTCAAGTTTGAAACAAGAAACAAGAAACAAGAAACACGTATGGCCCCCGACACCCTGCGTCAGCTCGCGCTGCGCTATCACGAATTTACCGACCCTGCCGCGCTCACTGCCTCCGAGCGCCGCGTTTGGGAAGCTGCCCGCGCCGCCACGGCTCTCGCCTACGCTCCGTACTCGCGCTTCCACGTCGGGGCCGCGCTGCTGCTGGCCGATAATTCGCTGGCCCTGGGCACAAACCAGGAAAACGCGGCCTACCCGTCGGGCCTCTGCGCCGAGCGCACGGCACTGTTCGGGCTGGCTGGCGGCTGCGGCGCGGCCCCGCCCCCGCGCATCATGGGCATGGCCGTCGCGGCGCGCCCCGCCCAGGGCGAGTTCGGCCCGGCGCTGCCCTGCGGGGCCTGCCGCCAGGTCATGCTCGAATACGAAACCCGCCAAGGCCAGCCCATCTGGCTGCTGCTGCCCAGCCTGGCCGGCACCATCCTCCGCTTCGAGCGCCTCGCCGATTTGCTGCCGTTCCACTTCTCCGCCGCCGACTTACCGGTGAGGTAATAAGTTTCTCTTATCAGTCATTGCGAGCAAAGCGAAGCAATCGCACCTATTCAGCGCATTCGACGAGCTAAATAACGAGCCGAACAGGTGCGATTGCTTCATTTTGCTCGCAATAACAAACCCTTCCCCATTCCCTCATCTCTAATTATACCATGTCCTCTCGCCTTATTCTTCAGCTCGCGGCCCTGCTCGGGGCGCTTTCGGTGGCCATTGGCGCGTTCGGCGCGCACGGCCTCAAGCCACTGCTCACGGCCAACGGCCACCTCGACACGTTCGAGACGGCCGTGCGCTACCAGTTCTACCACGTGCTGGCCCTGCTGGCGGTGGGCGTACTGGCCCAGGCGCGGCCCGAGCTGCGCGGTCCGCTCGGCACCACAGCCGCGCTCTGGCTGGGTGGTATCGTCGTTTTCAGCGGCTCGCTCTACGCCATCTGCTTCACGGGCATCAGCAAATTCGGGGCGGTGGCGCCGGTGGGCGGGGTGCTGCTCATCGCAGGCTGGGTGCGCCTGGCTCTGGCTGTGGGCGAGCTGTAAATCAGCATGGCTTCACTGCTCCACGAATACCAAAAAAGCCGACCCCGCAAGGTCGGCTTTTTCATTTTGATTCGCGCCAGGAATTAGTCCTGAGCTTATTTCTGGGCCGAGGCGCTGGCGGCAACTTTCACCTCGCCTACGAGCGAAACGGTGGCCGAGCCGCCGGTCGAGTTCGAGTCGATGGTCAGTACTTTGGTTTGCATGCCTTCCTTGCCGGCCGAGTTAAATTTGGCCGAGATGGTGCCGGTTTTGCCGGGCGCGACGGGCGCTTTGGTCCACTCCGGGGTGGTGCAGCCGCAGCTTACGCCGATGTTGGAAATGACCAGCGGCTGGGTGCCGGTGTTTTTGAACTTGAACGTGTGGTCCACCACATCACCCTGCTTGATGGTGCCGAAGTCGTACTTGACTTCCATAAACTCAATCTGGGGACCGGCCGGCTTGGCGACTTTCGTCGTCTTGACCATCACCGGCGTAGCGGTTTGGGCGTGGGCGGCAGTGCCGGTAAAAGCGAGGCCAGCGGCCAGTAGCAACATCTTGTTCATAAGAAGAGAAGTAAGAGTGGAAGTTGAAAACAAATTTACACGCAGGCCGGCATTCAGCAAACTAACGGCCAAAGAATCTGCCATCTGCACGAACGAATCGAACGGACGACCTGTCAGCGTGGCAAACTTACCCCGCCGCGGCAAAGTTTCGGCCGGGCATGGCCGGGCGGCTTACTCCTCCGGCTCAGCCTCGTTGGCCACCAGCAGCCGCTGCTGAAAATTGAGTAGAAATAACCGCTCTGAGGCCCGCGTGAGGGCCGTGTAGAGCCAGCGCGCGAACTCGCCGCTCGCCGGCTCGTCGGGTTTAAGGTAGCCATGGTCCACGAACACGGCCTGCCACTGCCCGCCCTGGGCCTTGTGGCAGGTCAGGGCGTAGGCAAATTTTATTTGCAGCGCGTTTAAATAAGGGTCCTTGCGCATCTCGGCGTTGCGCTCGCTCTTTTTGGTGAGGTGCGAATAATCCTCCAGGATAGCCTGATAGAGCTTCTCGTTCTGGTCGCGCGGCAGCGACGGGGTTTCGGTATGCAGCGTGTCGAGCAGCAATTTCACTTCCATCTGCGGCTCGTCGGGGTAGTCCACGAGCCGCACCCGCGCCTGAGCGAACCGACACCCAAACATTTCTTCGCGCCGAATAACTTTCGTTATTTCCATAAAATCCCCGTTGGCCAAAAACCCGATTTCCGAGTCTTTCGGCAGCCAGAAATAATTATTGCGCACGACCATGATGTAATCGCCGGCCGCTATCTCATCTTCAGCCTCAAACAACGCCTGCCGAATCAACTGATTGTACTGATTAGCGTTGCGATTCGAGCGGCAAATAATGGTCGTGTTCTCGTGCCCATACTGCTTGTACGCCCAGCGCAGGCCATCTTCGAGCCGGTCGCCGCCCATCTTGAAGATATCGCGAAAGCCTTTCGTATGCAGCTGAATGTGCGGCTCAGGCTGCCGTAGTTCCTCGCGCAATTCAGTGGCATTTACCAAAATACCCGACGCCTCGGCCTGACGCATGACCTGGCGCAGCTCCACGCTTTCGACCCGCGCCCGGAAACGCCCGGCGAGCAAATCCGGGTCGAGGGCGGGCGAGAGCAGCTGGCCCACCGGCGGCAGTTGGGCCGTGTCGCCGATGAGCAACAGCCGGTTGGTGGATTTCTCGAACACGAAACCCATTAAATCGTCCAGCAAGCCGGTTTCACCGAACGCTTTCTCATCCGAAATCATGGACGCCTCGTCCACGATGTAAAGCATTTCCTCCTGGCGGTTGGGCTGGCGCTGGAAGCTGAGCCGCTCGGCGGGCGCGCCGCTGGTCTGGCGGTATATTTTTTTGTGAATCGTGCTGGCCGGCACCCCGGCGTAGGCACTCATCACCTTGGCCGCCCGGCCGGTGGGTGCCATGAGCGTGTATTTGCGCTGCAAGCGGGCCAGCCACTGCACGAGCGCGCTCACCACGGTCGTCTTGCCCGTGCCCGCGTAGCCGCGCAGCACGAACACCTTGCGCCCCGGCAGCGTATCGCGCAAAAACTCGTCGAGCTGAATGAATAATTCAGCCTGGTCGTCGGTCGGCTCGAACGGAAAATAGTCGCGGACGGAAGGAAAGCGGGTTTTCAGCATACATCAAAAAGCGAAGGGCCTACAAAATAAGCGCCTGGCTAGGCGTTCGGGCGCGGCGGAACTAAGTTCTCGGCGACGGCGTATATTTGCAACGGCGTGGGTGAGAACCCATACCCCCCGGGGAGACGTAGCATGCTACGCTCCCCATTTTTTTTAGAGAATTTTGCCTCTGAAAGTATTCTGAACCACTTCGTCGCGGGTAAAGCTGAACAGAGATTTATCCCTCAGAATGGCTAAGGCGACCACTCTGGCCGTGCGCCGGAGGCGGTTGAACATTGCTTGCTCCAACACTTCCAGGCTGGTTGAAGCCGGAACCGCCAGCAATACGTGCGCTGCCTGCTTACTGGCATGGCGCAAAGCCGTATCGACGGCATTGGTAGTGATGCCCTCCAGGGTTTTAAACTCCCACACGATACCGTTGCGACTGGCATCCGCCGATTTCGTACCGGGTACGCGCGCTACCGGCAGTAAACAAACGTGCTCGCCCAAATCAGCCAGAAAAACCGCAACCGGTAAATTCTGCCGCAGCTCCTGCTTGCCGTGGGTTTCGTGCACATCGACGCAACCCCCCGTTTCGCTCACGTAGCGGCGAACATAGCCCGGCTCAAGGTCAGGAAGCGACCTCATGCTGGCTCCACCACCGCCATCGTGGCCGAGGCTTTGGCAATCAGCAGCTCATCGCACCACACTTCGGCTTCGCAGAAGTGCAGGCGACGGCCGGCTTTGAGCACCCAGCCCACGGCCCGCAGGCGCTCGCCCACGCCAGGGTGCAAGTAACTCACGCGCAGGTCGCTCGTCACGACGCCCACCCCGTCGGACACGAGCGTGACGGCCGCGAAGCCGGCCACCAGGTCGGCCAGCGTGGCAATGAGGCCGCCGTGGGCGAAGCCGCGCTGCTGCTGATGCTGCTGGCCCAGCGTCAGCTCAGCCTCGACGCGCCCCGGCTCGATGCGGGTTAGGTCGGCGCCCACGAGGTGCATGAAGTGCTGACGCACGAGCTTAGCCCGGATACGGACCTCCAGGCTATCCGAGACGGCCGGGGTTGCAGAATTTTCAGTTGGAGCGGGCAATTTTTGCGTAACAGGCACTGGTTAGTCAAAGGGCTGGCCAAAGGTAGGCGCGGGTGAAAGCCAACGAAGCGAATTTTTATGGAAGAACCTGATTTTTTGCGGCCTTACGCCGGGCAGGTGCGCGTGCGGGTGGGCGGACTGCTGGTGCGCGGCGGGGCCGTGCTGCTGGCCGCCCACCGGGGCCTGCTGCCGGGCGGGGCCTTGTTCTGGTCGCCGCCCGGCGGGGGCTGGGCCTTCGGCGAAAACCTGAAAGAAGCGCTGCAGCGGGAGTTTCAAGAAGAAACTGGTATGGCCGTACGCGTCGGTCGGCAGCTGCATTTGCACGAGTTTCGGGGCGGCGAGCTGCAGGCGCTGGAGGTGTTTTTCGCCGTCGAAGCCGCCGACCCCGCCGCCATTCCGCGCCTGGGCCACGACCCCGAGCATCCCGCCGACGCGCAGCTGCTCACGCAATTGGCCTGGCTCACGCCCCGCCAGTTGCTGGCGCTGCCGCTGGCCCAGGTGCACCCCGTGCTGCGCGGCCTGCTCAGCACCGACGACGTATTTGTACCGCAAGTATTGCTGCGGTGAGAGTCGGTGAAATGGGGAGCTGGTGAGGTAATGAGTTTTTTTCGTTGGTCGAAATAAGGTCTGAAGCTCTACGCATTTAGCAGCGACGGCTTTCCTTTGCGGTTGTCCATGCGCAGCCGCTGCCTGCGGGAAGTGCGACTTGTCGCCTCTGCCTGCACCGCGTGCTATTTCTGAGCGCACGCTCCCTGCGCAAAAACTCACCACCTCACTAGCTCCCCATTTCACCGACCCTAACCGAGCGCGTCAGCTTGCGCGACGAGACCTTCGACCCGGCTAACCCGGCGGCGTACCACCTCTGCGCGCTGGCCGGGCCGGGCCGCCTGCGCCTGTTAGCCATCGAAGCAGCCCGCCACAAAGTGGTGGCGTTCGACGACGCGGCCTGGCCGGGCGACACCGGGCTGCCCGCCATGCTGGCCGA
This sequence comes from Hymenobacter sp., assembly GCA_025353905.1. Lineage (GTDB taxonomy): Bacteria > Bacteroidota > Bacteroidia > Cytophagales > Hymenobacteraceae > Hymenobacter. The sequence continues at coordinate 2,754 of JANXNW010000158.1, read as the reverse complement.
ACACCCGCTGCTGGGCCAGCCCGGCTGGGGGCGGGTGCGGCTCGCGCTGGCTGGCCCGGCCCCGGCGCTGCTGCCCGCCCCGCTGTTCCGGGCCGGCGATGAAACCGCACTCCTGGCCTCGCACCACGCGCTGGCTGCTGATGAAGAGGCGCTTACTTATACCCAGCCGCTGCCTACGCCCGCCACCGAAGTGCTGAGCATATTTGCCGCCGACCGCCGCCTCGCGCCCTGGCTGCTGGCCACCCACGGCCCCGATGCCCACTTGCTGCCCCAGGCCAGCGGCTTGCTCGCGGGCCTGCTGCACCAGCGCGGGCCGACCGCCGCGCCGCGCCAGCTCTACCTCAGCCTCGCCGACCAGCAGCTGACGGCCGTAGTGCTCGGTCCTCAGCTCGAATTTTACAACACCTTCAGCGTGAGCACCGCCGAAGACGTGCTCTACTACGCCATTCTCGTCATGCAGGAGCTAGGCCTCAACCCCGACCAGGACCCGGTGACCATCTGGGGCGAGCTGACCGGCGACTCGGCCACGTTTCAGCTGCTGAGCACCTACGTGCGGCATCTGCGCTTCGGCGCGCGGCCGTTTGGATTGACATATTCGTACCAGCTGAATGAGCTAGCCGAGCACCGGCATTTCGATTTGTTTAGCCTGGCGTTTTGTTAGTTGTTTTTTGCTTGTTGCTGGTTGGTTTCTTGTCGGTATTGGCAGATGTGGAAAAGCAATCAGTCAAACCCTGATAAATTACGCTCGCTACAACTGACGAGAAAAACAATCAACAAAAAACAATCAACAAAAAAATGAAACGCGTCGCCTTATTTCCTGGCTCTTTCGACCCGTTCACGAACGGGCACCTCGACGTAGTGCGGCGCGGCGCGGAATTATTTGATGAGTTAATTATCGCCCTCGGCAACAACAGTAGCAAGCAGCGCTATTTACCCGTGGACTGGATGCTGGACCGCATCAACGACTTATTTGCCGACGAGCCGCGCGTGTCGGCGGTGGCTTACCGGGGCCTTACGGCCGAATTTGCCCGCGAAACAGGGGCAAATTATTTATTGCGCGGCTTGCGCAACACGACCGATTTCGAGTACGAAAACACCATCGCCCAAGCTAACCGCCACGTCAATCCGGCCCTCGAAACGGTGTTTCTGATTACTTCGCCTACGCTGGCCGCCATCAGCAGCACCATCATCCGCGAAATCCACCGCTTCGGCGGCGACGTGAGCCAATTCGTGCCTTTTCAATTAACAATGAGCAATGAGCAATGAGCAGTTCGGGTTTAACCTCTTTGAAGTTGTTCTGAATTGCTCATTGTTCATTGTTCATTGCTCATTGAAAAACTACCGTTCGATATCCAGCGCTTTGAGCGGGTCGGCGCGGTCGGCTTTGAAATACTGCATGGCAATGAGCGAGGTGATGACGCCCGTCATCGTGCCCATGAGGATGATGGCCAACGCGCCGATAATGACGGAGAGGTCGGCTTGAAATACGTTTTGAAGCTGAGTCAGGTCGATGGACTCGGGCATGAAAGTCGTAATGATGGCGAAAAATACAGCCAGGACGACGGAGGCCACCATCGTGGTGATAATGCCCGTGCCGAAGCCGCCGAGGTAGGGCATCTCGTCGCGGTAAACCAGCTTGAGGTTTCGCATGGCCAGCACCGAACCGCCCACCAGAATCAGGGCGTTGAGCGCGCCGGCTTCGATGTGCTTAAAAAAGCCCGCCAGCACGGCCAGCAGCGTGTAGGCGCAGAGTACGGCGGCGGTGAGCAAGCCGAAGCGAACGCCGTTTTGCTCGGGCGTGATGCGGGGCTGCGGGGGCGTGGTAGCGGGACGGGAGGCCATGCGGTTAAGTGGTGAGTTGATGAGATGGTAAGTTTTTGCCGGGGGTAGGAGCCGAATGGCGGCCCGTCGCTGTTGGGCCTAACGAAACAGGGCGGCGCTTGGTTAGTGGGAGCGGCCAGGACGACCGGCAGGACAAGGTAGCGCGGCGGCGTATTTTTGCAAAGTTTTTGAAGAATCCAGTTGCTGGTCGGCGATTGTCAATTGTTAATCTGGCAGTTGCGCGAGGCCAGCAACTGATAACCGATACCTATCAACTGACAACTAGTAAAGAAGATGATTTCGACCTCCAACGTGAGCTTGCGCTACGGCAAGCGGGTGTTATTTGAAGATGTGACGGTGAAGTTTTTGCCCGGCAACTGCTACGGCCTCATCGGGGCCAATGGGGCCGGCAAGTCCACGTTCCTCAAAATTCTTTCCGGCGAGCTGGAGCCGAACACCGGCTCGGTGGAACTGCCCGCCGGCCAGCGCCTGGCCGTGCTCAAGCAGAACCAGACCGCCTACGACGAGCAGCCGGTGCTGCAAACCGTGATTCAGGGCCACCAGCGGCTCTTTGCCGTGATGCAGGAGAAGGACGCGCTCTACGCCAAGGCTGATTTCAGCGATGCCGACGGCGAACGCGCGGCCGTGCTCGAAGGTGAGTTCGCCGACCTCGAAGGCTGGAACGCCGACTATGAAGCGGCCGAGCTGCTCAGCGGTCTGGGCATTACGGAGGACAAGCACTACAGCCTGATGTCGGCCCTGGGCGCGTCGGAAAAAGTGCGGGTGCTGCTCGCCCAGGCCCTTTTTGGCAACCCCGACGTGCTGCTGCTCGACGAACCGACCAACAACCTCGACGCTGAGAGCGTGCTCTGGCTGGAGAACTTCCTCGACAATTTCCAGAACACGGTGATTGTGGTGAGCCACGACCGCCAC
>JANXNW010000115.1 GCA_025353905.1 Hymenobacter sp. | reverse complement strand
GTGCTCGTGAGCGACGGCACGATGTCGCACCCTCAGTCGCGGGATTTTCCGCCGCCTGCCCGGCGCGAGCTGCGCTACGCCGAGCTGCGCCACGCGCTGGCCGTGCTGGGCGTGGACGAAAGCGCGGTGCTGTACCTGGGCTTGCCCGACAGCCAGGTACCCAGCGAAGGTGCTGATTTTGAAGCGGCTGTCAAGCAATTATCGGGGTTAGTGACCCAGCACCGCGCCCAAACGCTGCTCGTGCCCTGGCGACGCGACCCGCACCCCGACCACCGGGCCAGCGCCGCGTTGGCCACGGCCGCCCTGGCCCAGCTGCCCCGGCCCCCGCGCCGCCTCGAATACGTTGTCTGGGCCTGGGAACGAGCCGCACCCGCCGACCTGCCCCAGCCCGGCGAAGGCACCGGCTTCCGGCTCGACATCAGCGCCGTATTGCCCCAGAAGCAGCGCGCCATCGCCGCCCACCGCTCGCAGCTCGCGCCCGGCACTATCGCCGACGACCCCAGCGGGTTTCTGCTTTCCGAGCACATGCTCGCGCATTTTGCCCAGCCATTTGAGGTGTTTATCGAATCTTAGCTTCCGCTATCCACCATCATATCGAGCTTGCTGAGACATCTCGCTCGCATCGTTGGGTTAGTAAGCCAACGACCTCACGCGAGATGTCTCTGCAAGCTCGACATGACAACTACTCTTTAAGCCATGAACGAAAACCAACCCCACAGCCTCGGCGCCGGCTATTTCGACGACGTGTACCGGACCAACACTGACCCGTGGGCCTTCGCCAGCAGCCCTTACGAGCGCGAGAAATACGCCGCTACCCTGGCCGCGCTGCCCCACCCGCGCTACGAGCGGGCGTTTGAAATCGGCTGCTCCATCGGTGTGCTCACCGCTCAGCTCGCCCCGCGTTGCGCTGAATTACTGAGCGTGGACGTGAGCGAAACTGCTCTGGCCCAGGCCCGCCAACGCTGCGCCGAGCTGCCGCAAGTCCGGTTTCAGCGCCTGCAAGTGCCCGATGAATTTCCTGCCGAGCAGTTCGACCTGATTCTGTTGTCCGAAGTAGGCTACTACTGGAGCCTGCCTGACCTGAGCCGCACCGCCGACCTGGTGGTAACGGCCTTAAAACCAGGCGGCCAGCTGCTGCTGGTGCATTGGACGCCGCCCGTGCCCGACTACCCGCTGACGGGCGACGAGGTACATGAGCTGTTTCTGCGGCGGCCCGAGCTGCGCTCGCTCCACGCCGAGCGTCACGAAAAATACCGGCTGGATTTAGTAGAGCGGGTTGTGCGGTAGGCTTTAGTCGCCACCAAAAGGCCGTTTTATTATTTGAGCTGAGACTCTGCTACCAATGGCCCTGCGGCGGCTAAAGCCTACCGCAAGACGCCCTCTCCCCGCAAATACGCCCGCAGCGCGCACATGGCCCCAGCCAGCGGCACGGGTAGCACGGCCCCGCGCCGCTGCTCGACCCAGTGCCAGAGCTGCCCGAACGTGCCCGCCTGCCGCGCCTCCACCAGTAGCTCATTCAACGGCACTTCCACAGCCTGGGCCAGGCGCAGTAGTTCGGGCGCGGCCTGGAAGTGGCCCTGCTGCCACCAGGCGCGCAGCCGCCGCCGCGCCCGCCACACCCGCGCCAGCTCGTGGCAGCAGGGCACGAGCGGCTCCTGCCGGGTTTCGGCCAAGTACGCCCACTCGCGCAGCTGCCACGACAAACCCACCTCCACGCGCCCGCAGCGGCGGGGCGAGGTCACGACCCGCACTTGCGGGCTGTGGCGCACCGGCAAGTCGTGCTGCCGCAGCAGCTGCCACAGGGCTTCGTCTTCCAGAAATGGCACCACCGGCAGCCCGCCCACCCGCCGGTAGGCCCGCACCGTGACGGCCAGGCTGGCCCCAAAATGCTGGTGATGACGCGGCCAAGGGTCGGCGGGCGCGGGGTCGATTTGGTGTTCCAACTTCGTAAGCAGCAGCCGGTAAGCAGCATCGCGCACTTGCAGGCGGCGCACCGGGCAACGGGCAGCACCAACGGCAGGGCTGAGGCCAGCATCAGCACCAGCCGGCACGGCCGGGGCCAAAGTCGGAGCCGTGAGGATGCGGCCGGCCACGGCTTCGGTCCCGGCAGCGGCTTCCTGCCGCGTGGCCCAGAGCCAGGTCGGGGCTACGAGCGTGTCGGCGTCGGTGCTGAGCAGCAGGCCGCTGCCGGGCGCTTCCACGATTTCGAGACGACGGGCGGCTTCGTCGAGCAGCAGGCGGCGGGCGCGGCCCACGTGGGCTTCGGCGGGCGGCAGGTGCAACTCGGCCACGTGCAGAGCCAGGCGCGGGTGCTTGGCAGCAGCGGTGCGCACGACCTCGGCCGTGTGGTCCTGGCAGTTGTTGGCCAGCACGATGACTTCTACTTCGGCTGGCGGCAGCGGGCGGCCCGCGCCATCGACTTGCCCGGCCAGGGCGGCGAGCGTGGCCGGCAGGTTGGCGGCCTCGTCCTTGGCCGGAATGATGACGCAGGCGCGCAGGGCGGGGGCGGGTGGCGGCAGCTGCCAACGCACCAAGCGCACGGCGCGCGCCAGCGGGTCCTCATCGGGGCGCTCTTCAAAGGGCTGGCCGGAATCCGCTTCGGCGGGGTTTTCAGGTAGAGAGCGCGGCAGCCGACACGGCGCGGGCCGTAGCGTCGGCGGGGCGGCCATCGCCTCCCGCGTAGCGTGGAAACGGGCCGGCGAGGCGAGTTGGTCCATAGATGAGCGGTTTCTACGCCCCCGCCCGGCTAAGGATGGGCTTTTGAGCTACCCAGCCGCATATTTTTTTGCAAGCTGAAAGCCATCGATAGCAAAAATCTAGTCAACAAATTGTTTTCTAAGCATTTATACTGTCTCCAGACCTCCGCCATTTTTTGACCGGAAAGCTAAAAAAGCCGCGTTCCACTGGGTGAACGCGGCTTCTTTTGGGTTGGTAAATGTCTCTGCTACGAAGCCGCGAAGTGCTTACCAGCTAAACCTTCACGCGGCTTCCTCTCGCTGATACGCCAGCGACGGACGGGTTCCCAGTGGCTCGGGCCGCCGTGCCTGCGCCATCCAAACCCTTAAAACGCCTCGCCGATGGCGAAATAAAAGCCCGGCGACGAGCCGAAAGCGTAATCGAGGCGCACGTTTACGCGGTCGCGCTGCAAGAGCGTGAAGCGCGCGCCGAGGCCGCCAGCTGTCTTGGTGCCCGCGAAGCTAAAATCGCTCAGGTTGTAGCCCACCTGCCCCACGGAGCCAAACGCGGCCGCGTCGATGCGCCAGATAACATGCTGCCGCAGCTCAGCCTGAAACGTCATCATCTGCCGGTCGCGGAAGCGCTGCTCATACACGCCGCGCATCAGATTGGCCCCGTTGTAAAGCGAGCCGCCGAGCGTGGCCCCAATGCCGGCCAGCTCCCGGAACGGCACCTGCCCGGCGTGGAACTGCCCCACAAACTGCACGGCCAGGATGGTATTGTTCGAGCGAATGGGCTGGAAGTGACGCGCGTCAAGCTGAAACCGGGTGAAGTTGTACTCCGACCCCAGGCCGGGCCGGTTGAACATGACCGTTGCGTCGAGCAGGCTGCCGGTGTGGGCGGCCAGGGCCACATCGCGGGTGTCGTAGGTCAGCTCCGGCCCCAGGCCGACGATGGTCGTATTCTGGCGCTGGCGCTCGTCGAGCCGACCGTTGTCGGCGTCGAAGAAGTAGTTGGCCCCGTCGCCGTTGGTCTTGTTGTTGTCGGGCTTGTTGTCGGTCGTCTTGGTGTAGCGATACTGCAAGCCCGCGAACAGGAACGGAATGACGGCCTTCTGCACCCGCTGATTGACGATAAGCAGCTTATTGGCCAGCACCGACTCGTTGCCCTGCTTGGTGTCGTTGCCGATGCCGTAGTAGAAAAACAGGTTGTCGTAGTAGCTGATTTCGCCGCTCAGAAAATATTTTTCGCCCGGCGAATAAATCGTGTGCACGAACTGGTAGAGCGACTGCTTTTTCTGAGTCGTCCAATATTGGGCGCGCATATTCGAGGCGCGGGTGGCCGTGTCCTGTCCCAGCCGGCCGCTGAGCAGCACCCCTAGGCCGTAGCCCACGCCAGTTTCCTTCTGCGAAAACAGCACCGGCACCGGCAGGATGGTCAAATTCTTCTTCGGCTTGGCCTCGATAACATCATCCTGAGCCTGGGCCGCCTGGGCTAAGCCCAGCAAAGCAAGTAGAGCGAGCAAAAAAACGCGCATAGTCAATTCAACAAAAAAGGTAATGGAGCGACAAAGCTACTTTAACGTAATCGGCGGGGGTTTGGTCGTTTGGTTGTTCGTTGTTGATTGTTGATTGTCCGGTCATTGCGAGCATGGCGAAGCAATCGCACTTGTTGGGCCACGCCCTGACGAGCACCCAAACGCACTCAACAGGTGCGATTGCTTCGCTGCGCTCGCAATGACCGGGCAATCAACAACCGACAACCAACAACCAACAACTAGCTCTACGCCAGCAGCATACTCAGTACGCCGGCCAGCATGATGGCTTTGCACCAGGCGCTGGCGGTGCGGTAGTGGCGGAGGCGGTCGGCGCGCAGCAGCAGGCGCGCCAGCCAGGCCAGCGGCAGCAGGGCCAGGGCCAGCAGCCAGGCGGCCAGCCAGGGCCGCCCGCCCCAGGCCAGCAGCTGGCCCACCACGCCCAGCACGAGCAGTACCAGACAAGCCAGAAAAAAGCCCGCCACGGCCTTGCTGCGCGCCACGCCCCACACGAGTGGCAGCGTCCGGCAGCCGTGGCGCGCGTCGCCGGGCATGTCCTCCAGGTCCTTCACGATTTCGCGCACCACCGTCAGCAGAAACGCCGCCAACGCATACAACCACACCGCTTTTTGGTGAAACGCGGGCGGCAGGGCCTGAGCCGGCAGCAGCGCCGGCAGTACAATAAGCGCCCCGGTGAGCGTGGCAATACTCACGTTGCCCACCAGCGGCAGCCGCTTGAAGCGCGCCGAATAGCCCCAGAGCAGCAGCGCCGCGCCGAGCGTAACCAAGCCCACGGCCGGCGAGAGCGTCGCCGCCAGCCCCACTCCTAATCCGCTCAGCACCAGGTGCGCCAGCATGGCATGGCGCCGCCGCAACACCCGCCCCACCACCAGCCGCTCGGGCCGGTTGATGGCGTCGATTTTCACGTCGTAGTAGTCGTTGATAACGTAGCCCGCCGCCGCTACCAGCAGCGCCGCCAGCACCAACGCCCCGAAACGCGGGGCCAGCAGCGCTTCGGCCAGCGGCTGGCCCGGCAGCAGCAGCGGCCCGCGCACCAGGGCCAGGCTCAACAGCATAATGGCCAGATTGGGCCAGCGCACCAGCCCCGGCAAAGCCCGCCACAGCCGCCCCGCCCGGCCGGGGCCGGCGTCGGGCAGCAGCTCGTCGGGGACGGCGGCGGGCGCGGTGGGCATGGCGAAAAGAGGCAAAGGCAAAGGCTGACGCGAAAGCGGTCGAAGGTACGGCCCCGCCCCAAGTCATTAGCAGGTCATTAGCAGGTCATTAGTGAGTCCCCGGAGCGTCACCGTCGCACAGGAGCCGGGCGCGAGTCGGGCACTTCCGGCGCAAACCAAAGCGGGCGGGCGACTGAAAAAGCCGTCCGCCCGCCGGGCACGTCAAACGAAAAAAACGGCTCAGACGCGGCGCACGTTCACGGCGTTCACGCCCTTGCGGCCTTCCTGGGTTTCATACTCCACCCGGTCGTCCTGCTGAATCTGCCCGCCGTTGAGGCCAGTTACGTGGACGAAGAAATCTTCTTTGGTCGTGTCGTCGGTGATGAAGCCGAATCCCTTGGCTTCATTGAAAAATTTTACGGTTCCGGTCTTCATGAGTGGGGTAAGCTGAAAAAAAATAAAGGCTTCTGTCCCGGCAGCCGCAACAAGCGCCGCGGCTGGGCCAAAGGCTTGTCGCATACGGGACAGCCCCGGCCGGGGTTGGTTTAATTTTGGAGGAGATGGGCAGACGAGCGGCTCGGCTCGCGCCCTACTGATGGTCGCGCCACTCGTACACCCACTTGGCCTGAATCTGCTCCAGATGGCCCTCGGTTGACTGCTCGCGAGTGCCGGCAAAGTTGGGCAGGCTCAGTACCCAGTCGAGCAATTCGGTGAAGCGAATGCGGTAGATTTTGGCCTCCGGATAGTCGTCGCCGAACTTCTCGTACAGCGCCTGGGCCACGTCCTCGTGGTCGGCCCAATGAATGGGTGGCTCGTAATGCATACTTTTTTTGATGTGCTAATGTGAAGAATGTGCAAATGTGCAAATTGTGACCGGAGTTTTTGTTGAAGCAATTAGCACATCTGCACATCACTCACATCAGCACATTTAAAACTTAGTGGCCCAGGAAGCTTTGGGTTGGCACGGTGACCACGATTTCGAGCGCCTGACTGGGCAACACGCACTGGCAGGCCAGGCGCGAGGTGAGACGCGGGTTGATGGCGCGGTCGATGAAGTCCTCCTCCTTGTCGGAAATCTCGGGCAGCTCGTCGGCCCCGCGCTCGATGTAGACGTGGCAGGTGCTGCACCCGCACACGCCGCCGCAGTTGTGCTGCAGCTGAATGCCGTTGTTGAGGGCCACGTCGAGCACCGACTCGCCGCTCGCGCCCACGTGGGTTTGGCCCGGCTGGCCGTCCTGAAACTGAAAAATAACGGTCGAAAATATCAAAACAAACGTGCCCGACGGGCCTGATTAAGAACAGCAAAGTTAAGCCGGCGGGGCCGGGGGCGGCTGATTCGGCAGCGGCGGCGCTCCCAAATCAGCCGCCCCGCCGCCCGCCGCCTGGATGCTGGCCGACAGCCCGTTGTAGAGCGCCTGCCAGGCCGGGTGGGCGGCGAGCGCGGCCTCGTGGGCGGCCAGCGTGGCGGCATCGTGCCGGTGGGCCGGCCCGGTTTGCACCCCGAAAGGTGAAGACCCGGCGGCGAGGGCTTTGTTTACGGTTTCGCGCACGAGCGGGTGCAACAGCTCAAACGGCAGCCCGGCTTCGGCGAGCAGCGCGTCGGCCACACCAAGTAAATGATTGGTGAAGTTGCTGGCCCAGACCGCCGCCAGGTGCAGCCGCAGCCGCTGGGCTGACGCTAATACCACCGGCTGCCCGCCCAGGCTGCCCGCCAGCGCCAGCAGCCGCGCCTCGGTGTCGGCATCGGTCGCCTCGATAAAAACCGGCACTGTGGGCCAGTTGATAAGTCGGCCTGGACTGAAGGTTTGGAGCGGATAAAACACCCCGCCGCGTACGCTGGAGGCATTTTCTCTCACCACGGCCAGCGGCAGCGCCCCGGCCAGGTGCGCCACCACGGCCCCAGCCGGCCAGGCGGCGGCAGCCAGCACGGCGGCCACGGCCGCGTCGGGCAGGGCCAGCAAGTACACGTCGGCCGGAGGCAGGGCGACCAGCGCGTCGGCCAGCGGCAGCGCGCGGCAACCAGGGATGGTGGCGGCCAGCTCAGTAGCTGGCCCGAGCGAACGGCTGACTACGAACACTATCTGTTGCCCCGCCGCCGCCAGGGCCGGGGCCAGCGCCCGCGCCACCCGCCCCGCTCCAAAAAAGCCTACGCGGCAAGTGGTAAAAATAGAATCTTGCATTCAATATAAAACGAAGGAAGTAGCTCGAAAATCGGCTGCCAGGGGGCGTGGCGCGGGCACTAGGTGCCGCTACCGCCTCATCCACCCCCCGCGGAATTACCCCGGCCAGCGCAAGTTTGGAAATAATTCGGCAACTTGGGGGCAGATTCGGGTGCCGGCTGAGTTTCGCCGCGCGGGGTCGCTGCCGCTTCACTTTTTTAACACACGCTTTATTTCTCACTTTTCCACCACATTGCGATGACTTTTTCTACTTTCTGGCGGCCGGCTACCGGCGGCCGTTTGGCCCTGGCGGCCGGGCTGTTACTCGGCGGGGCCGCGGCTGCACAGGCGCAAGCTCTGAACTACAACACGTTCGGAGCCACCAATGTGGCTGGCGCCTACACTGACCTGGGCACTAACGGCTCGGTCATTGCCACGACCAATACGGACGACGCCAACTCGGCCGCGCAAGACATTGGTTTTTCGTTTAGCTACAATGGAGCTGCTTTTACGCAGTTCGTGCTCAACACTAATGGGTTGATGCGCCTGGGTAGCGCGGCTCCTTCTTCGGCCGCCGCCACGTCGCCCAACGGCCAGACCCCAGAAATCGGCCCGGTAAATAGCACCGACCCGGCCGATGTCAATTTGTTGATGCCATTCAATTTTGATTTGATTAGCGGAACTAGCCCAGCCGAATACCGAGTAGCTATCACGGGCACCAGCCCAAACCGGATTTGCACTATTCAGTGGAAGAACGTAGCTGATAAAGCTGTAGCAGATGTCGCGGGCGGCGCGACAATCTTACCCATTCAGTATACCAATTTTTCTTTTCAGGTAAAATTGTATGAGACGACTAACAATATAGAGTTTGTGTATAACGCGCCGACCGTGGGCGCTACCTCAGCGCGGAAAAACGTCGTAGTAGGCATAAAAGGCTCAGGTAACGCAGCGGGCCAAAATGTACTAGCCGCCAAAGCATCGTCGGATGCCTGGACAACTACTACGTTCTTGAGTGGTCCGCAGGTGGATTCCAATACTGGTGTCGCGCACAACGTCCGCTCCGTCGCACCGCCCGATGCCGGCCGTACCTACCGCTTTCTGCAAGCCGTTCCCAACGACGCGGCCGCGTTTCAGATTTTGACGCTAGGCAAGCTGCCCCGCACGGCCTTGCCCCACGCGGTCCAGGCCGTTATTATAAATCCGGGCACCACGTCGCTCTCCAACGTGGCGGTTACGCTGACCGTGACCGGGGCCAACAGCTTCACCAATACCCAGACTATTACGTCCATTCCCGTTGGCGAAGGTGCCCTGGCCACCTTTACGCTGCCCACCACGTTTGTGGCCGGGGACAATGTACTGACCGTGACGGTGCCGGTTGATGGCAACAACGCCAACAACTCGGTCAGCACCCGGCAGACGGTCACCAATAACGGGGTGTTCTCCTACGTGCCTAGCGACTTGACCAATACATCCACTGGCTCGTTTGGTGCCGTGAACAACGCGGCTGGTACTGGAAGCGCCGGTGCTGTGTTCGCCGCCGCCTTTACCACCGTTACGGGCGGTACTGTTACGTCGGTGCGCGTGTTCCTGACTGACCCCTTCTCAGTAGGTCGCAGCGTACAGGGGGTGGTGCTGAACGCGACTGGTGCCCTGGTGGGTGGCTCCACACCCTACACTATCACGGCCAGCGACATCAACACGTACAAAACGTTTTCCATTGTTACTCCGCCGACTGTTGCCGCCAACGGCGTTTTTCAAGCGGGCCTGTCGCAGGCCGCTTACACTTATTCGGCGGCAGCACCGCGCTACTTCCCGGTGGGGGGGCAGTCAGAATCAGGCATCCGCACCAACACTTTCCTGTATTACACCGCGCCCACGGCGGGCGGCACGCCGATGGACTTGGCTGGCAACCGCTTCATGATTGAAGCGTCTCTGCTGAACGCGCTGGGCACTAACTCCCCCGTGCTGGCGCGCTCGCTCTCGCTCTACCCCAATCCGTCGGCCTCCGGCATATTTACGCTCGACGTGCAAGGTGCTAAGGCCAGTGCCGGCCTGAGCGTGGACGTGGCCGACCAGCTTGGCCGCCACGTCTATTCGGGCCAGGCCCGCGATAACTTCGCCAATATGGTCAACCTGAGCAGTCTGGCCCCTGGCATCTACTACCTGACCGTGCGCAACGGCAGCGAGTTTTTTACCAGCAAGCTGTCTATCAACCGTTAAAAACAGGATTGCCTTTACAAAAGAAAGCCGCTACCCAATCGGGTAGCGGCTTTCTTTTTACACCTGCATCAAAACAAAGCAGCTAAGCCACCGCCTCGGCCCGGCCCGCCGCAACCGGCGCTACCGGAGCCTGCCCTTTCGCCCGGCGCTGCCGCATACTCAGCAGCAGGCCGAAACCCATGAGCAAAGTGCCGCCCCAGAGCAAGTTGATGAAGGGCTTCTCGGTGGCTTTGAGAATGATGTAATCCTTACCAGTCGTGCTGACCATGAACGTGAACTTGCCCTTCACGGGGTCAATCTGGTGCAGGGTGAGCTTGAGGCCCAAGTCCTCCACGATTTCCGGGACGTGGCCGATTTGGCGGTCGCGGACCAGAAACACGGGGTGAACGTGGTACTGCTTGCTTTTTTCGCCGGTCACAATGATGTCGGCTTGCAGGGCGATGTCGCCGGGCAGCAGCTTTACGCCCGGTACGGTTTCCGTCTTTTCGATGGCGCGGAACACGGCGAAGTAGTCGTTCAGGAACAGCGTGTCGCCGATGCTCAGCTCGTGCGGAATCTCGGCCGACCAGGGCCGCTCCTTACGCGGGTCGGGTACAGACGAAATGTGCGAGTAGATGTCGTGGTCCCAGAAGCGTTGCAGGGCCGGCGAGGCGAGCAGGCCGCCCATCTCCTCGTTCACCTGCGCGCGCGGGTAGAGCGTAAACTGCTGCCCGGTTTTCTTATCCTGGTAATTGACCCGGTAATAGGTGTTTTCGGGCTTGATTTCGAGCGTGTCGCCGGTTTTGTAGTACGTCTTGCCGCCGGTGCGCACGTCGCCGCGTGCCACGGCCTTGTACTCGTCGTCGGTGCGGTAGAGCAGCTGCGTGTTCACGTAGCCGGGCACGCCGGGCACGTCCAGGTACTGCCCGGCGTAGGTCACGTCGTAGCCGTTCATGGCCCCGGTTTCGTTGCGCCAGAGCAGCACGTTGTTCTCGTTGTCAGCATCGTTCATCTCCCGCGAAATCAGCTTGCCGCTGATGTTGCGCGAAATCGTGTTCGAGTAGCCCGCCGAAGCCAGGATGCCGAGCAGCATGAGCGCGATGCCCAGGTGCGACACGGCCCCGCCCGAAAGCTGAATGCCGCGCCGCCACAGCCCCAGCAGAGAGCTGAAGTTGGTCGTCAGGCTGAAGATGCCCGCCAGCGTGAGCGCGATGAACGTCCACGACATCGTCTGCCCGAAGTAGCGCACCAGCAGCACCACCAGCGCCGTACCGAGCAGCGTTATCATGGTCGGCGTCGCCAGGGCCTCGGCCGCCGAGTCGCGGTCGGTGCGCCGGTACCAGAGCACCTGTGCCACGCCCGAGAGCAGGGCCACGAGCACGCCCGCCCAAAGTTGAATCCGGGTGTAGTGCTGAATCTGGTCGGCGGGCAGGGCCAGGTTGGACTTAACGCCCAGAAAGCCTAAAAAGGCATTATAAACCGGAATGCTGGTCGTCACGATGACCTGAAACGCGGCCAGGCAGAGCACAGCCGTGCCCATAAACACCCACAGCTCCGGGCTGTACGCGTCCAGCTCTTTGGTTGAAACGGGAATGCTGCGCCAGCGGTAGGCCAGCAGCGCAATGGCCCCGACCGAGAATACGGCGAGGTAGATTATCAGCTGCCCCGACAAGCCCAGGTCCGTAAACGAGTGAACCGAGGCATTGCCCAACACGCCGCTTCGCGTGAGGAAGGTGGCGTAGAGAATCAGAATGAACGTGGTGATGACCAGCACGAAGGCCGTGCGCAGGCCCGTGCGCCGCCGCTGCCAGAGCACGAGGCCGTGCAGCGAGGCGATGCCCACCAGCCAGGGAATGTAAACGGCG
>JANXNW010000040.1 GCA_025353905.1 Hymenobacter sp. | reverse complement strand
AGCGGGGCCGAAATAGCCTGCCACGGCAGCTACGACGCGGCCACCGATGCCAGGGAGCTGGCCGCCGACCAGCAGGCTGCCGGGGCTGTCGAGGCTGGCGCAACCAGCGGCAACCGCTTCCACTACCTGCGCTGGGAGCCTACCAGCACGCCCCAGCTGCTGGCCGCCGCCGGCATCGGCTACGACAGCACGCTGGGCTTTGCCGAGCACTTCGGCTTTCGCAACTCGTACTGCCTGCCGTTTTATCCATTCGATTTCGCGCGGCAGACGACGCATGAGTTTTTAGAAATTCCGCTCGTCGTGATGGACACCACGCTGCACCATCCGGCTTATTTACAGCTCAGTGCCGACGAGCTAGTGCCAGCGCTCGAACCCGTTTTTGCCGAAATAAAAAAGTTTGGCGGCGTGGCATCCATGCTCTGGCATAATCAGAATTTCAGCCCCGCGAATACCCGAAATGGTCCGGCGCAGTTCCACCAGTTAATGACGCATTTACAGCAGCTGGGGGCGCGGTTTTACACCGGCGCGCAACTAACTCAGGAAATAAAAAACGACCAGTAAAAAGCTACCCAGCACCAGCTTTGAAGACACCGAATTTGCCGCCGTAACTCATAATTTCTGATTCATAATTCATAACTAAAATTTGGGTATCGTTCAGCGGCAGGGGCTGCGCAACACCGCTATTTCGTACGTTGGGCTGGGCATCGGCTTCGTCAATACTACGCTGGTTCTGCCGCGGCTGCTCGTGCCCGCGCAGCTCGGCCTGATGACGCTGCTCGTGGCACTGGCCACGCTGGCTTCGCAATTCTCGGCGCTCGGCTTTACAAATACGACGCTGCGGTTTTTTCCGTATTTCCGCGATAAGGCCAACGGGCACTCGGGGTTTTTGCCGCTGTTGCTGGGGCTACCGTTGGCCTTGTTTGCCATTGTGACTACCGGGCTTTGGGTGGGCCGGCCGCTAGTGCTGCGCTACTACGCCCACGACGCAACCTTACTCGGCGCGCACTACGGCGTGATGCTGGGTCTGGCGGGCTGCATCCTGCTTTACAACCTGCTCGAAGCTTACACCAAGTCGCTATTCCACACCTCATTTTCGTCATTTCTAACCGAAATCGTGCAGCGCCTGCTCATCGTGAGCGCAGCGGCGCTCTACGGAGCAGGCTGGTTGTCGTTCGACGGCTTCGTGCTGGCTTATTTGGGCTCCTACGCTACCGTGGCGACGTTGCTGCTGGGCTATTTAGCCTTTATTGGCGAGCTGCACCTGCGGCCCACGCGCGCCGTACTAGCCGTGCGGCCCCTGCCCGAGCTGCTACGCTTCGGCAGCTACGCGCTACTGAGCAATATTTCGGGCAACATTCTGGTCACCATCGACGCCATCATGCTCGGCTCGCAGCGGAGCTTCGCCGAAGTTGGCATTTACGCCATTGCCCTCAACATCAGCACCGCGCTGGCCGTGCCGTTTCGGGCCTTGTACAAGACGGCCTACCCGCTCATCGCTGAGTACTGGAAAGCCAATGACACGGTCAGGATGCTGGACTTTTACCGCCGCACCACCCGCCTCAACACCGCCCTCGGGGCGTACCTGGCGCTGGGCATTGGTCTGAACCTGGACTTTATCTACGCCCTCATCCATCGGCCCGAGTACGCGGCCGGCACCGTCGCGGTGCTGCTGCTGCTCGCCGGTCGCCTCACCGACGGCATCACCGGCGTAAACGGCATTATCCTGGTTACCTCGCCGCGCTACCGCTTCGATTTGCTGTTCAACGTGGGCCTGTGCGCGTCCATCATCAGTCTGAACTACCTGCTCATCCCGCACCTGGGCCTGGCGGGTGCGGCCTTATCTAATTGCCTGGCCCTGAGCGGTATCAACCTGCTGCGCACCTGGTTCGTGTGGCGCGCCTACGGTTGGCAGCCCTTCGACCGCCGGGTGCTGTATCTGCTACTGCTGGCGGGCGCGGCCGGCACCGTGGCCGCGCTGCTGCCCACGCCCGCCAACAGTTGGCAACGCCTGTTTGAGCGCGGCGGCGTATTCACGGTGCTGTATGGCGGTGCGCTGCTGCTCAGCGGCTTAGTACCGGAGGTGTCATCGCTGGCGAGGAGAGTTACAGGATTAGGGAATAAGGATGAGGGATGAGGGATAAGGGATTAAGAGCCGTCCCCAATCCCCAATCCCTCAATCCTTAATTTACTGTGCTTGCGGCCGTAACCGTAATAAATAGCCAGCCCGATAGCCAGCCAGACCAGCAGCCGCAGCCAGGTGTCGAGCGGCAGGCTGACCATCATCAGCAGGCAGGTGGCGATACCCAGAATGGGCACCAGCGGCACCCAGGGCGTACGGAAGCTGCGCGGCGCGTGGGGGTCGGTGCGGCGCAGGATGAGCACCCCCAGACACACCATGACAAAAGCCAGCAGCGTGCCGATGCTCGTCATTTCGCCGACCACCGAGATGGGCACGAAGCCCGCGAACACCGCAATGAACGCGCCCAGCAGCAGGTTGGAGTGTAGCGGGGTACGGAAGCGCGGATGCAGCCGGGCAAAAACGGGCGGCAGCAGCCCGTCTTTCGACATCGAGAAAAATACCCGCGACTGCCCCAGCAAATCAACCAGAATAACCGACGTATAACCGATTAAAATAGCCACGATAATGGCCCCGCTAAGCCAGCCATACGGGGTTTTTTCGATGGCGATGGCTACCGGCGCGGCGCTGTTCTTAAACTCAGTATAATTGGCGAGACCCGTCAGCACGTGGCCGAAAAGCACGAATAAAATAGTGCAGATAACGAGCGAGCCAAGTATACCGATGGGCATGTTGCGCTGCGGATTCTTGGTTTCCTGCGCCATCGTGGCCACGATATCGAAGCCAATAAATACGAAAAATATCACGCCCGCGCCGCGCAAAATCCCGCTCCAACCAAACTCGCCGAACGTGCCGGTGTTGGCCGGGATGTAGGGCTGATAATTAGCCGGGTTGATGTAGCGCCAGCCCAGGGCGATAAACACGAGCACGACGCCCACTTTCAGGGCTACCACGAGGGCGTTGAACCAGGCCGCGCCGGCCGCGCCGCGCAGCACGACCATCGTGATAGCCAACACGATGAGCATGGCCGGCACGTTGGCGTAGCCGTGCACGAGCGAGCCATCGGCCAGGCGCGCAGTTTCAAACGGCGACATAACGAATTGCGCCGGCAGATGCAGCCCGTATTTACTGAGCAATTTCAATAAATACTGCGACCAACTTATGGCCACCGCCGCCGCGCCTACCGAGTATTCGAGAATTAAGTCCCAGCCGATAATCCAGGCAAATAGCTCCCCCATCGTGGCGTAGGCGTACGTGTAAGCCGAGCCACTGACCGGCACGAGCGCCGCAAATTCGGCGTAGCACAGCGCCGAAAACGCGCAGCCCACCGCCGCCACCAGAAAAGAGAGCGTGACGGCCGGCCCGGCGTGGTTGGCCGCCGCCAGGCCGGTCAGCGAAAAAAGCCCCGCTCCGATAATGACCCCGATGCCCAGCGCGATAAGACTCACGCCGTTGAGCGTCCGCTTGAGCGAGCCGGCCCCGGTATCGGCCGCTTCCTGGCGAAGCAGCTCCAGCGATTTCTTTAACATTAATTCCTAATTTTTACAGGGTACGAAGCGCATAAATCCGCTCGATAATCTCTACTACTTTGCGCCCGTCTTCGGCGTTGGTCGTGGCCGTATCGCGAGCCTGTAAGGTGGCTATCACGTTGTCGAGCAATTGGCCGTGGTTGGCGGCCGACCCCTGATAGGGGCCGTAGTCGTTGGCGGCGTTGGTGGGCGGCAGCGCGGGCAAGTCGTAATCCTGAAGGTGGCAATACTCGACCTTATCCAAATACTGACCGCCAATTTTGAGCGCGCCCCGCTCGGCTACTACTGTGAGCGCGCTTTCGAGGTTGCGGTCCCAGACGGCGGTGCTGTAGCTGAGTGTACCGCTGCCGCCGCGCGCCAGGTCAAACATAACGAGGCCACTATCCTCAAAATCAGTAGTTTGCTGATGCGTAAAATTCTGAAACCGGGCCGCGATATTTTCGATGTCGCCAAATACCCAGTGCAATAAATCCACGAAGTGGCTGAACTGGGTGAAGAGTGGGCCGCCGTCGAGCGCGCGAGTGCCGCGCCAGCCGCCGGGCTGGTAGTAGCGGGCGTCGCGGTTCCAGAAACAAGTGAGCTGCACTAGAAACACCCGCCCCAGCCGGCCCTCGTCCACGGCCTGCTTGAGCCAGGCGGCGGGCGGCGAGTAGCGGTTTTGCATCACGCCAAAGACCAGCCGATTGGCTACGCGAGCGGTTTCGATGAGCTGGTCGGCATCGATAGTGCGCAAGGCCAGCGGTTTTTCGACCACCACGTGTAGGCCGTGGCGCAGGGCCGCGCTGGCGTGTGCGGCGTGTAGGCCGTTGGGGGTGGCCACGGTCAGCACGTCGGCCGCGGGGCCAGCTTGCAGGTATTCCTCCAGAGAAGAAAAGAATGGTACGCCCACAAACTCGGCGGCCAGCCCGGCTTGAAGCGCGGGGCGCGCGTCGGTGTCGATGAGGGCGACGAGCGCCGCGCCCGCGTGGCGGGCCACCAGCGCCGCGTGGCGGCGGCCGATGTGGCCCACCCCACAAATAACAAAACGAACGGGAAGCAAAACCTTGGCAGAATCTGATTAGAAAAGCAAGCCGGAAATACGGCAGCCCAAAGCTACTGGCTTTGTGGGCAGCCCGGCAGCCCCTCCAGGCCGGCTATTCGTCCTCGACGCGAACCCAGGAGCGAAGCACATGGCCAAAATCACGGTCTTCAAACCGCAACGGAATCAAGGTGCCATCAGGCAGCCGGACGAGTGTGGTGTAGCGGGTGCTCAGCAGGAGTCGTTTTTGGCCCGAAACGGCCCGCAGGCGGCCCACGGAATGCGCAGGGGCGGGTGCAGCCAGGCCAGCAGCGGCAGCCGCAGGCTCAGGCCCGCCACCGTGGCCCCGGCCCGCACCAGGTTTTTGTCGCCCACCAGCTCGCTGCCGCCTACGCTGACCCAGGCGAGCGTGATTTGCAGGCCAGCAACGGGCCCAATGAGCGGGTAGGCGGCGGCCAGCGGCAGCCAGCCTTTTTGGAGGCGTTGCTTGATGAGCCATTCGGTCAGCAGCCAGATTAACCCGGTTACCGGCAGCACGACTAAAAGAAAAAGGGGGGTTTTCATCGGATGTAGTGAGTATGCTGCCGTTGGCACGCGGCACCGGGTATAGCTTCCGGCTTTCATCTTTCAACGGCTGGCGGGCAGCTTGATTTCGCAAACCGCGCGTACGCGGCCTATGCCGTAGCGACAATGCGAGCCACATGCTCCACTTGCTCATTCGCCAGGGCCGGATGCACCGGCAGCGAGAGCACCTGCCGGCTCAGCCGCTCAGCCACCGGAAAATTACCTGGCTTATAGTTTAAAAAGGTATATCCGGGCTGCTCGTGCATGGCCAGCGGGTAATAAACCGCACTAGTAATACCGTGCTGACGCAGACGCTGTTGCAGCGCGTCGCGGCCCCCAGGGACCTCCACGACGAGCGTGTACTGGTGAAAAACGTGACTGCTGCGCGGGTCGCGGGCCGGCCGATGTACCCCGGAGACGTCCGCCAGGGCCGCGTCGTAGCGGGCGGCGATGGCTTGGCGGCGGGCCTGGGCGGCGGGCAAATGCCGCAGCTTCACCAGCAGCAGAGCCGCTTGCAGCGTGTCGAGGCGCGAGTTGAGGCCGGGGCGCTGGTGCTGGTATTTCCGGCTCTGGCCGTGGCTGGCGAGCTGGCGCAGGCGCTCGGCGCGGGCCGGGTCGGCGGTGAAGAGCGCGCCGCCGTCGCCGAGGCAGCCCAGATTTTTGCTCGGGAAAAACGAGGTCGTGCCCACCTCACCCACGGTGCCGGCGGCAGCCTGCCGGCCATCGGCGAAGGTGTAAGCCGCACCCAGCGCCTGGGCATTGTCTTCGATGAGGGCTACGCCCGCCGCTCGGCAGATGCTCGTCAGCTCCTCCAAATCAGCGCATTGGCCAAATAAATGCACCGCCACGACGGCCCCGGTGCGCGGCGAGAGCGCGGCGCGCACGGCGGCCGGGTCGAGGTTGAACGTATCAGGGCGCACATCAACCAGCACCGGGCGCAGGCCGAGCAAGGCGGCCACTTCGAGCGGGGCGATGTAGGTGAAGGCCGGCACGATGACCTCGGTGCCGAGCGGCAGCTCCAGGCTCAGCAGGGCCAGCAGCAGCGCGTCGGTGCCGTTGGCGCAGGGTACCACGTGCGGGTTTTCACCGCTCCCAAGCTGACCAAGCTGACCCAAATGCGCGCCGAGCGCGGCCGCGAACTCACCCACGGCCGGCCCCTGAATGAAAGCCGCTTCGCGCAGCGTCTGATGCCAGGCCGCGTCCAACTCGGGTTGGTAGGCCGCGTGTTCGGCGGCCAGGTCGAGCAAGGGAACAGTAGTTGGAACGGCGACGGGGACGAGGGCAGGCACGAACGAGAAGCCGCTGAAACAGGCGGCCCCAAAGATACTGGCGGCCGCTGTTGGCCCCGATGCGCAATCGTCGCCTTTTACCGGAGGCCCTGCTCAAGTCTCGCCCGCGCGCTATGCCACGCCGCCCCGAGCACTTACTGTGTTTCGCGCAGCAGCCAAAGCAGCTTGAGCGCATCCAACGCGACCAGCGAAGGCCGAGCCGCCGACAGTAGCCGCCGCCGCAGCCCCGGCTCCAGGCGGCCCAACGCGACGCGCGCGACCCCAGCCAACCCCGCGCCGCGCAGCCGCGCGGCCAGCTGAGCCAGGCGGCTGACACGCGCCAGACCCGGCTCGCGGCGCAACAGCCCAGCCAGGGTGCGCACGGCCTGCTCGCTTTTTTCGAGGAAAACGGCGGCCGGCTCCAGACCCTCGTGCAATACCGGGTTGTCGAGGTGGCGCACGGCCACGCCCGCCGCCGCCAGCGCCAGGCCAAAGAGTGTGTCCTCGTGGCCGTAGCCGCGCAGGGTTTCGTCGAACGGCAGCCGGCGCAGCACCCCGGCCCGCACGAGGGCATTATTCACGGTGAGCTGAGCGTAGGGCGCGGCCTGGCGCGCGGCAGCCGGCCGCGCTTCCCGAGCGCGGCCGTAATGCCAGCGCAGGCGCAGGGCCGGGTCGGCAGGCGGCGCGGCGGCGTACGTAGTGCCGCCAATAAAAACATCGGTAGCGGGCGCGTCAGTCAGCGCCTGGGCGTAGCGGGCCAGAAAGCGCCCGTTGGGCAAGCGGCTGTCATTGTCGAGCAGCAGCAGCCAATCGGCCTGCGCATTGGCGGCTAGCTGGTTGCGAATAGCCGCCCGGCCCACATTGGCCGGCAGCTCGCGGTAGCTGACTCCCGGCAGCGCCGCCAGCGACCGGTGCAATGCCCGGAATTCCTGGGTAGAGTCGTCATCCAGCAGGTGAATTTCGACTGGGTTGCCGGGCCAGTCAGTGGCCTGCGCCCGCAGCTCAGCCACGAGCGGACGCACGTCATGGTTGAAGATGGGAATCAGAATGGCGAGCGAGGGCACGAAAAGGTGGCGCGAGCTTCAGCCCGCCGTTGAAGCATAGGGCTACAGCCGTTTCGGAGTCGGTTTACGGGCGGCGAGCCGCATCAGGCAGCAAATAACTGCTGATAGCTCTGAAGCCTGCCGCGTCATCAGCCCACGCTACCCGTATCCAGCAGCTGCCCGTCTTTGCACGTCAGCACCCGGTGCGGATAACGCTGCAACAGGGCCAGGTTGTGGGTGGCCATGATGATGGCCGTGCCGGCGTGGTTGATTTCGGTGAATAAATCCATGATGCCGTCTGCCACTTCAGGGTCGAGGTTGCCGGTCGGCTCGTCGGCCAGCAGCAGGGCCGGCTCGTTGAGTAAGGCGCGGGCAATGACCACGCGCTGCTGCTCGCCGCCCGAAAGCCGGTGCGGCATCCGCCCGCCAATGCCCGAGAGGCCCACTTGCGTCAGCACGTCCTGCACCCGCTGCTGCCGGCGGGCCTTGCCTTTCCAGCCGGTCGCGTTGAGCACGAACAGCAGGTTTTCGGTCACCGTGCGGTCGCCCAGCAATTGAAAATCCTGAAAAACGATACCCAGCCGCCGCCGCAAGTACGGTACCCGGCCCGCCGCCAGCCGTGGCAAGTCGAAGCCCGCCACCGCGCCCGTGCCCATGAGCAGCGGCAAATCGGCGTAGAGCGTTTTGAGCAGCGACGACTTACCCGCCCCGGTGCGCCCCACCAAATAAGCGAACTCGCTCTTAGCCAGCCGAAACGATACGTGCTCCAGCACCGGCCGCGCCTCCTGGCTGATGGTTGCGTCGAGCAGCTCTACCAGCGGCGCAGCCGTTTCCGTGGTTGTTGATGCGTCCATATTTAGTTGTCAGGCAATGGTTGTCAGTTGCTAGTCAAAAAAAATCGTGGTCAGCCTGACAACTGACAACCATTGCCTGAACAACTCAGATTTCGAGCTTGCGCAGCTTGCCGAATTCGAGGTCGGCGATGACGGCGGCCAGCGGCTCCTCGCGCCCTTCGAGGCCGTAGCGGTGCAGGTCCTTGAGCGGCCGGTCAGCCCGAAAATAGGCGATTAAGACAAACTGCTCGTCGCGCAGCTGAATATAATCGGGGATTTTCGCCTTGCCTTTGACTTTGAAGATATACATCGGGTTGATGGGCTAATGTGATTAATGTGCGAATTGTAACTGTTGAGCCTGCTGACTATTCTGACACAATCAGCACATCGACACATTTTCACATCCGCACATTAATTAGCTGCCTACTTTCTGCGCGTCGGCCAGAAACGTGGCCAAGCCTTTGTCCGTCAGCGGGTGCTGAAACAGGTCGTTGAGAACGCTCAGCGGGCAGGTCACGACATCGGCCCCAATCTCGGCGCACTCCACCAGGTGCGGGACGTGGCGGATGCTCGCGGCCAGCACTTCGGTCGGGAAGCCGTAATTGGCGAAAATCTCGACAATCTGCCCCACCAGGCCCAGGCCGTCGCCCCCGATATCGTCGAGCCGGCCCACGAAGGGTGACACGTAGCTCGCGCCCGCTTTGGCGGCCAGCAGGGCCTGCCCGGCCGTAAAAATCAGGGTGCAGTTGGTACGGATTTCCTTGTCGCTGAAATACTTGATGGCCCGTACGCCGTCTTTGGTCATGGGCACCTTCACCACAATCTGCTCATGCAGCTCGGCCAGGGCCTCGCCCTCGCGCACCATGCCCGCGAAATCAGTCGCGTTCACCTCCGCCGACACGTCGCCGCCGGCCACCAGTTCGCAGATGGCGCGGTAGTGGGCCATCACCGCATCGGTGCCCCGGATGCCCTCTTTAGCCATCAGCGACGGGTTAGTCGTTACGCCGTCAAGGATGCCCAGCGCGGCGGCTTCTTGGATTTCGGCGAGGTTGGCGGTATCGAGAAAAAATTTCATGCGGGGGCGTGGGTGAACGAAGCGAGTGGCTGTAAGCAGCCGAAATCAGTTGGAATTGACCGAAGTAATTCCAAAACCGGCCCTAAAAAAGCCGGCCCAAAGCTACACGCCAGCCGCCGGAACCGGCAGACGGGCGCGGCTCGGGGCCGGCTGGAAAAGACAAAAAAAGCGAGCCAACATCGCACCGCTCAACTACCTACCCTTGCTGCCTTCCGGCCCTGGGGGAGTTCGGCAGGAGCTGGTCGTGCTGACTCGCCGCTGCAAAGATAGCCCGCAGATGCGAACGGATTTAACCGATGGAACGGATACGCCGCGGCGCGGCAGACTTTGGGGGGCTTGTTATCAGCGGGGTGGGGTGGGGTAAATTTTTGATTGAGCGGTTTGGAGGTAGAGCGGGGTACTTTTGTGGGTAAGAGTGTGCGGTAGGCTTGAGCCTGCCGTCTGTAGTTGTTTCCAACGATAAAACGGCAGGCTAAAGCCTACCGCACAATTCCGTCATCCGTTAAATCCGTTCGCATCTGTGGTCATCGTACTTGATTTTGGCTCGCAATACACCCAGCTCATTGCCCGCCGGGTGCGCGAGCTGCACGTTTTCTGCGAAATTCATCCCTTTTCTTATGCCGCCCAGCTCGCCGAGAGGCTGGCCGGGGGCGAGATTGACGGGGTAATTCTCTCCGGCTCGCCGTGCTCGGTGCGCGAGGCGGGCGCGCCGGACCCTGATTTGAGCGGGATTCTGGGGCGGGTGCCGGTGCTGGGCATCTGCTACGGGGCGCAGCTGCTGGCCCAGCAGGGCGGCGGCGAGGTGCTGCCGGCCACCATCCGCGAATACGGCCGGGCGCGGCTCTCGCACCTTAATCAGCACCACCCGCTGCTGACCGGCCTGGAGCCGGGGACGCAAGTCTGGATGTCGCACGGCGATACGATAAAGACGCTGCCGGCGGGTTTTCTCACCCTGGCCGGCACGCCCGAAGTGGCCGTCGCCGCCTACCAAATCGAGGGACAGCCGACCTACGGCATCCAGTTTCACCCCGAAGTGACCCACACTACGGAGGGCAAAAAGCTGCTCCAGAACTTCGTGGTCGGCATTTGCGGCAGCGCCCAGGACTGGACTCCGGACCACTTCGTGGATTCGGCCGTGGCCACGCTGCGCGCCACCATCGGCCCCGATGACCAGGTGATTCTGGGTCTCTCGGGCGGCGTCGATTCCAGCGTGGCGGCGCTGCTGCTGCACCGCGCCATCGGCGAGCGCCTGCACGGCATTTTCGTGGACAACGGCCTGCTGCGGCTCGATGAGTTTGAGCAGGTTCTTGGAGCTTACGAGGGCCTGGGTTTAAATGTGACCGGTGTGCGGGCCGCGCCTGAATTCTACGCCGCGCTGGCTGGCCTCACCGACCCCGAAGCCAAGCGCAAGGCCATCGGCCGCACGTTTATCGAAGTCTTCGACCGCGAGGCGCAAAAGGTAAAAGGCGCGCGCTGGCTGGCCCAGGGCACTATTTACCCCGACGTTATCGAGAGCGTGTCGGTACACGGGCCGGCCGTGACCATCAAGAGCCACCACAACGTGGGCGGCCTGCCCGCCAAGATGAACCTGCGCGTGGTTGAGCCGCTGCGCATGCTCTTCAAGGACGAGGTGCGCGAGGTGGGCGCGGCCCTGGGCCTGCCGGCCGACATTCTCAACCGCCACCCCTTCCCCGGCCCCGGCCTGGGCATCCGCATCCTGGGCGACATCACCCCCGAAAAAGTGGACCTGCTCCAGCGCGCCGACGACGTGTTTATCGGCCTCCTGAAAACGCACGGCCTCTACGGCCAGGTGTGGCAGGCGGGGGCCATGCTGCTGCCCGTGCAGAGCGTGGGCGTGATGGGCGACGAGCGCACCTACGAACGCGTGGTGGCCCTGCGCGCCGTAACGAGCGTGGACGGCATGACCGCCGATTGGGCGCATTTGCCCTACGAGTTTCTGGCCGAAGTCAGCAACAAGATAATCAACCAGGTGCGCGGCATCAACCGGGTCGTGTACGACATCAGCAGCAAGCCGCCGGCCACGATTGAGTGGGAATAAAAGACCGCAGATTCTAAAGAATTGAACGAATTGAACGGATGCGCGCCACTGCGTGGCACGGCTTTTTAGCGGTTAGCGCATTGACTTTTGCTTGTTTCATTCTCCACCTGATTAGTGTTTGCTGCTCAATCACTACTACTTAACTGAGAGCCCGCAATCAGTCGGTTAGTAGTCGGTAGCCAGTCAGCCGCGGCTGCGGCGTCATCCGTTAAATCTGTTAGAATCTGTGGTCTGGCACTGCCTCCAACACCTGCCCGACGAAGGTCCCGGCCACGCCGCCGCCTGGCTGGCCGCGCACGGCCACCCGCTGAGCTTTACGCGCTTAGACGAGCCGGACCCGGTATTCCCGGCGCTGAATTCATTCGACGGTTTGCTGATTTTGGGCGGGGCGATGAGCGTGTACGACGAAGCGGGGTTTCCGTGGCTGCGGGCCGAAAAAGCGTTTTTGCGCGAGGCCGTGCGGGCGGGCAAAATCACGCTGGGCATTTGCCTGGGCGCGCAGCTGCTGGCCCAGGCGCTCGGCGGCACGGTGCGGCCGCTGCCGGCCCCGGAAATTGGTTTCTGGCCGGTGCGCTTCGCCGCCAACGCCCTGGTGCACCCGCTGTTGCGCGGCTGGCCCGCCAAAGCCACCGTGCTGCACTGGCACGAGGACGCGTTCACGGTGCCGCCCGGCGCGCAGCGCCTGGGCATGTCGGCCGGGTGCGCCGCCCAGGGCTTCTTGTGGGGCGACGGCCTCGTGGGCCTGCAATTTCACCCGGAGATGACGGAAGCGATGGTGGAAAAATTAATTCGCTACGAAAACCACGAAACCGCCCAAGAGCAGGAATTCACGCAAACCGCCGCGCAGATTCGTGAGAAATTAAAGTCCGTCTGGAAGGGCCGTATGCTGCTGGAAACGCTGCTGAAAAATATGGTGGCGCTGCACGAAGCAGAAATGACAAGGTTATAATGCGCTACTTGCTGTGCTTATGAGACTTACGCAAAGCATCCGTCAGCGCTCGCAATGACGGATGCTTTGCGCAAGTCCTAACCTCTTAGCTGCCGTTACGCCCGCGTAGCCAGCGTGGCACTGAGCGCCTGCGCGTCGGCTACCACTTGCGCCGGGTAGTGCAGGCGCGCCAATAATCGAATGGCGTTGCGCGTGGTGAGCGGACCGGCTTTGAGGCGGTAGTCGAAATACCAGTCTTCGGCCGTGA
The DNA here is from genome assembly GCA_025353905.1 of Hymenobacter sp. GTDB lineage: Bacteria > Bacteroidota > Bacteroidia > Cytophagales > Hymenobacteraceae > Hymenobacter. The sequence goes on along the minus strand of JANXNW010000040.1, from coordinate 5,579 downwards.
CCGTCTCGCAGAAGTGGTATTCGACAAAGCACGACTGCAAGAGCGCGCCCAGCTCCCCGTCGTGGGTGGCCGCCATGACCCAGCTGCGCGGCTGCAAGTAGGCCAGCACGGCTTTGTTGGCGGCGATGCGCTCCCGCGTATTCGTGCCTTTAAAGAGCTCATCCAGCAGCAGCAGGTAGGAGCCGGGGGCCGCGTCGCAGGCCAGCAGCAGTTGGCGCATGGTTTCGGCTTCGACCAGGTAATAGCTCTTACCCGTGGGCAGGCTGTCGGCCAGGGTCAGGCTGGTGAGTATCCGGCAAAAAGGGGCGCGGTAGGCGGTGGCCGGGCACGTCGCTATCGTCTGGGCCAGCAGCGCATTCACGCCCAGCGTGCGCATAAAGGTGGTTTTGCCCGCCATGTTCGAGCCGGTGAGCAGCACCCCCTGCCCGGTCAGAGTCAGGTCGTTGGACACGCACCCCGGCACCAGCGGGTGGTAGCCGGCTTGCAGCTGAATGCCCTCGGCCGCCGGCCCAAAGCGCGGCACACAGGTGGCATGGCGCTGGCGGAAGCTGGCCACCACCAGGGCGCAATCGACGTAGCCGACTGCCTCAAAGACCGTCCGAATCGCGGGCGCGTGCTGCTGCACGGCCACCCGACAGTGGGCATACACCAGCACGTCGAGCAGCAGCAGCATCTTGAGCAGGTCGAGCACCAGCAAATTATCTTCTACCTGAAAGAAAGCTACTTGCCACATGATGGCCCTCAGCCGGGCCAGGGGCGCGGCCAGCTGCTGAAGCGGCCGTAGGAGCAGGGCCGCCCGCTGCAGCGCCTGGCCCGCCCGACGCAAGCGGCCCAGTTGCAACAGCGGGCGAATACAGTGCTTAATCCGCTGGTGCTGCCGGAAGTGAAACACCGCGTTGGTGAGGGCAAACGCCATCGTACCCAGCCAGAGGACGGGCAGCCAAAAGCCCCCGAGCAACGTGCTCAACAGCCCCAGCGCGAGCAGCGGCGCGAAGCGAGCGCCGGGCAACGTGGGCAGGGGCTGCCCTTGAAGTAAATCGGTCAGGTAGTACGCCTCGTGGGCGGTCAGCTGGTCGAGCGCGAGCAGGGCTTGCCCGCGGGCCACGGGTTGCTGCGCCAGCAGGGTGGCGGCAGCGTCAAACTCGTGTAAAGCGCCCTCGTCGGCGAGCGGGCTGCGCAGGCGGTGGTACAGGCACTGCTGCCCCACCCGGCTCACCGTCGCATCAAGCAGCTCGAAGAGCAATTCGCCATTCAGGTCCGCCCAGGTTTGGTCGGGCAGGCGGTGATACGCGGGCTCGTGCTGCACGTGGTCGTAGTAGCGAGCCACCAAGGGGATGTGGAGCGCGCGCGGAGCCGGCTGCTGCCAGGCGGCCTCCAGGCGGCGTAAGCGCGTACGGGAAGAAGTCCACATGAAAAACAAGGGGGCTACCAGGGCGGGGGCGGGAAGCGGGTACCGCCGGTAGTTGCGGGAAGCGCAAAAGGTAACTGACTGACAGTCCTATACAGCATATTCGGACAAATTTGCAATCCGATTGCAGATTTGTCCAAGTAGACTTTAGCGGCTACTTTTACGGCATGATAACGCGTGCTTTGACGGCCAAGCTCCGGCAGCTGGGGGCCAGCTTTCCGGTCGTTACCCTGACGGGGCCACGGCAATCGGGTAAATCTACGCTGGTGCGGCAGGTGTTCGACACGCTGCCCTACGCCTCGCTCGAAGACCCCGACGTGCGCGAGCTGGCCCTGACCGACCCGCGTCGCTTTCTGGCCGCTTACCCGCAGGGGGCAGTGCTCGACGAGGTGCAGCGGGTGCCCTCGCTCTTCTCCTACCTGCAAAGCATCGTGGACCAGCAGCCCACGGCCACTGCGCTCACTGCGCCCTACGTGCTCACCGGCTCGCAGAATTTTCTGCTGCTCCACGCCATCACCCAGACGCTGGCTGGGCGCACGGCCGTGCTGCGGCTGCTGCCGCTGAGCTACGCCGAGCTGAGCGCGGCCGGCCAATTGCCTGCCACGCTGGCCGCGCTGCTGCTGCAAGGCGGCTACCCGCGCCTGACCCAGGTGCCGCTGGCTCCGGCCGATTTTTACCCCAGCTACATCCAAACCTACCTGGAGCGCGACGTGCGGCTGCTGCAAAATGTGAGTGATTTGAGCACGTTTACCCGGTTCGTGCGCCTGTGCGCAGGCCGCATCGGCTCGCCGCTCAACCTCTCGTCGCTGGCTTCGGACTGCGGCGTGGCCGTGAACACGGCCAAAGCCTGGCTCTCGGTGCTTGAAGCCTCGTACGTGGTTTATCTGCTGCCCCCGCACCACCAGAACTTCAGCAAGCGCCTCATCAAATCGCCGAAGCTTTATTTCTACGACACCGGCGTGGCCTGCTCGCTGCTGGGCTTGCGCACGGCCGGCCAGGTCGAGACGCATTATCTATGGGGCAGCTTGTTCGAAAACCTGGTCGTCACCGAAATCCTCAAGCACTACGACGCGCAGGGGCAGGTAGCCCCGCTCTATTTCTGGCAGGACAAAACCGGCCGCGAAGTGGACCTGCTGCTCGAAACGCCCGGCGGCGAGCTGCTGGCCCTGGAAGTGAAAGCCGGCTACACGCTCAGTCCCGATTATTTCCGGCAGCTTAGCTACTGGCGCCAGCTCAGCGGCACCGCCGCCGAGCGGGCCTTCGTAGTGTACGCCGGCGAGCAGCAACGGACCACGGAGCAGGGCACATATCTGCCCTTGAAGGACTTGGCCAGCATCCTGACCAGTATCCTGGACGCAAGTTGAAACAACCAAAAGCAGCCTGCCAGGGCATAAATTATTCGAGCTTGCCTTCCACCAGCTTTTGCGATGGCGCAGCACGTCCGCAGCCGTTGTCAGGCCCCGTACGCTGCCCTACCTCAATGCCTCACGCGCCGCCCGACGCGCCATCCGCGGCCTGATACGCGCGGATGAGCTGGCGGCGCACTTCCTTGTAGCTGGCCCAGTCGAAGGCGGCCACGAAGCGGGCCGCCGCCTCGGCCCCGGCCACGAACAGGGCCAGCTTGGTTGGCTCGTCGAGGTTGAAATCGAGCCAGTTGAAGCGGCTTGTATCGGCGTAGCTCACCAAGTGGCGGTAGTCGGGGTTTTGGGTGATGAAATCGTTGTCGTGGCTGTGGCGGGCGGCCGAAAATACGTCGGCCACGAGGTGCGTGAATTTCTCGATGCGGTTGGGCGTGGTGCGGTCGGGGCCGAGCTTGATGCCGAACGTGGGGCAGGCCGGCACCTTTAAATGCCGGTGAAACAGGTCGATGGGGAAGTTCGACAGGATGCCGCCGTCCACGAGCAGCACGCTCGCCGGCACCGGCCCGCCGTAGCCGGTGCGAGCCAGCCAGTCGGCCCCGCCCGGCTCGCCGGCCCGTGGCAGGTCCTCGATGCGATAAGGCCAGTAAAAGCCGGGTATGGAGAGCGAAGCCCGCACGAAATCGGCCGGATGCACCGCCGCCGGGTCGGCGTAGTAAAGGTCAGCCATCTCGGGGAAAACCACTTTTGACTCAGTCGTTACGTCGGCCGCCACCACGGCCACCCGCAGCGGCTCGGCCGGGGCGTAGGGCGCGCCGTCGCGGTAGCGCACCCCGTCGGCGACGGTGAGCATGCGTCGTCGCCGTAAATCGGCCAGACTACGAATGCCACACTCGTCGAGCAGCGCGCGCAGCCACTCGTGCAGCACGATGCCGGGGTTCAGGCCCAGGTCTTCGCGCAGGTTGTCGAGCACCTGGGCGCCGGTCCAGACGTAGCGCAGCAAGCCGCCCTGTTCGAGCACCGTCCGAATAAAGTCGCGCGCGTCCTCATCGCCGTCCACGAAGCTTTGCAGGTCCACGGCGCTGAGCTGCCCCAGCAGCCAGTCGGTTTTAGGAGCCGCCACCGGCCCGGCCGCGGCCATGAGCATGGCGTTGATGGCCCCGGCCGAGGTGCCACCGAGCCGCAAAAACCGCACGCCAAGCTGCTCCAGCACATAGACGTAGCCCACCAGCGCGATGCCGTGCACGCCGCCGCCCTCCATCACCAAGTCCACGTACTGCTGCCCGGCCTCGTCCACGAGGTCGCTGATTTGCCAGCTGCCGCGCGCGGCCACCTGCCGGGCCACGTCTGTCCGCGCGACAGCGAGTGCTGGCCCGGCGGCGTTGTAGTAGGCGGAATTAGGCATGATAAGCATGTTTTGGGTAGTGGATTTTACGACGATGAGCGCATGATATCCGGGTGTTTACCACTCAAAATTCAACCCTTACCCAGCAGATTCAATCACTACTAGCCTCCGCCGGCCCGCCTGGCCCCAGCTGCCGCACGGTACCGTAGGCAATCAGCAGAAACGCCCAGAACACGACCGTGACGCCCCAGGTCTGCCAGTTGTGGAACGGGTGCAGGAAGCGCTGCACGATGTCGTAGAACAACGTGAACGGGTTGCTGAGAATGTCCCAGGAATTGTAGCGCAGGTAGCGGCCCAGATAAACTCCAAACGCGCTTAGGCCCAGCGCGAGGGCGGCGAAAAGCCAGCCGGCCACGAAGCCCAGCCGCTGGCGAACCAGCGCGTGCATGTCGAGCAGCGAGGCGAAGGCCAGCATCAGCCCGTTCCAGGCGCAGGACATAATCAGGGCCAGGTCGTACCAGTAGGGCACGCCGGGGCGCGGCTCCAGGTGGAAAAGGTCGGTGACGAGGTAGGGCGCGTTTGGGAAAAACAGCAGCCACACCAGGCCCACCGGCAGCAGCAGGCGCGCCCCCGGCGGGCGGGCGGCCAGGTAGAGCGCCGCGCTCAGGCCAAAAGGCAGGGCCGCCAGAAACAGATTCCAGAGCAAAAAAGCGTACTGCAGCCGCCCGGTGAGCAGCACCCGCACTGCAATCAGCCCGAAGCTCAGGGCCAGCGACAAGCCCAGGGCCAGCAGCAGCGGCAAGCGACGGCGCAGAGCGGGCACGGAAAGCGGCATAGGCGGGGGGCGAGTTCGCTGGATGACGGAGTGAGGAGCCGCGCCGCGAAGGTAAGTGGGCCACGGGGCGAGCGGGCGCGTTTTGGCCCGACAGGCAGCCGCGTACCTTTGGGGGTGGCCACGGGGCTGCCGTTTATGCGTATGGTGCTTCGCTACTCCGTTTTTTCCTGGTTTGCCCGACGCGGGCGGCCCCTGCTACCCTTGCTTTCGCTGCTGCTGCTGAGCGGGAGCGCGCTGGCACAGGGTCAGCTACCGCGCTACCGCCTGGGCAAAACGCAGCTCGACGCGGGCAACTACGCCGCGGCCTTGCGCGAGCTGGTGCCGCTGGCGCAGCCCATCAACCATTTCGCCCAGGCCGCCGACGCGGGCTACCTCGCGGCGGTGGCCGCCAGCCGCCTCGGCCAATGGGCCGAAGCCGAGCAGCTGCTCAACCTCATTCGCAATCAGCACCCTACCTACGCCGGCCTGCCCGACGTGCTCTACCTGCAAGGTCAGGTTTCGTTCGAGCAGGGCGATTACGACACGGCCTTGCGCACGCTGGGCCAGCTGCCGGCCGGCCAGCTCACGGCCGAGCGCGCGGCGATGCAGGCCGCTTACCTGGCCAAGCTGAAAAACCGCGCCACCTGGCAGCGT
>JANXNW010000039.1 GCA_025353905.1 Hymenobacter sp. | reverse complement strand
TTGTCCTTCAGCAAAAAATCGCGCTGCTGGTCGGTCACCTCGGCCGCGTCGATGCCGCCATCGGCAAAGTGCTTGCCCTGGTAGGTGCCCGCCGCAAACGGCCCGGCCCCGGCCGGAATGGCCTGGTGGGCGCTGTAGAGCATGAGCCCGGCAATCTGGGCCACGCTCAGTTTGGCAGCCAGGTCCTTGGCCCGCTCGTCTACCGGCCGGCGCCAATCCTCGTAGGCATCCAGCTGCCCGTTCTTGTTCAGGTCCTTGAACGAGCGCCCCGCCACCAGCAGTATGTTCACCCCCGACTTGGCCGAGTACCCCAGGGTCGGCCCGCCCGCATTGGGCACGTAGGTAATGCCCAGCTCATCGGCTGGTGACGAGGCCAGCGGCGGCGCAAGTGGCTGGGGGGTGGGGCCCGGTTGCAGGGCCAGGCCAATCAGGCTGGCCGTCAGGAGCGCGAGCGGCAGGGTGGTAAGTTGTGGCATGAAATACGGTTGATGAAGGGGCCTCTTTCAGAGAGAATTTTACATTCTGGGAGAACAAGCACGTACGAATTGGTCTTCTTGTAGCAGCGGGTGGATAAAATCAGGTTGAGCCTTTCCGGGCAGCTGAGCCCCTGGGTGAGCGCGGCCTGCAGGTGCTTACGATAGCGCTTGACACCGGAGCGGCTGGTGCCGGAAGGGCTTTTTCATCGGCAACGCCTGACGGCAGAATTGATGGACCGCGGTAAAGGTGCGGACCCGGGGCTGCCCGGCCAACAAAATAGCGCTGGCTGCCGAAAAAGTCCGGTTGGAACGGCTATTTGCCCCGCCAGACCCGCCTACAGTGTCAGCATGACGACCGCCAGCCGCTAGCACCCGAAAGCCATCGGATAAGTGCGCCCCGCTTACTCGGGCAAATTATTCACACGACCGCGCAATAGAATAGTAGGGAGACTGCTGTGCTAACTCCAAATGCGACTTTTGGACCAAACTTTTAACCAAGGCCAATAGTAGGTCGCCTTATCGATAATCGGGTCCTCATAGGTCAGTGTCGCGCTGCCCACGCTCGTCGTGAGCTGGGTGGCGCCGATGCCGCTGCTGGGAATACCCGAGAACAGGGCAATCGAAGCCACCGCGTCGTTGGCATCCGGGTCAGTCACGCTCACCACCAGCCGCGGCGACCCGCGCTGCGTCAGCACGCTGCCCATCGGCTGCGTGGTTCCCTGGGGCGTACTCACCTGGAGCGTCACCTCCACGTTCTCATCGTCCGAGGCGTAAAAGCGCCGCTGCTGCAAGGCCTCGAACAAAGCGGGGCGGGTCAGGGCCGTGGCTTGCAGTACCAGCCGGGCGGGCGTGGAGCGGCCGAACACCGAGTAGTGCGTGTCGTGGTCCACGGTGGGCCCGACGTGGTAGCCCTGCCGGAGCGCGTCGCGGTAGCGGGCCTCGAAGGAGGAGTTGCTCGGGTCGCTGTAGTCGGTAGCCGTCGAGAAGGCCGACCCCGAGCGCACGGCCGAGCCCACCAGCACCTGCGCCGTGGTTGGGTTGAGGGGTGCGGTGAGCAGGTTGTTGTAGTCCGTGGCCTGGGGGTGGGCCAGGTACGCCACCGCGCCGGGGCGCTGGGCCAGCGTCGCGAACAGGCCGGTGTAGTCGCCCTTGGCCACGAACACGTCGTAGTTGCTCGCCTCCCAGCCGATGAGCTGCTCGTAGCCGTAGATGATGACGTGGCCGCCGCCCGAAATCGTGCCCCACTCCATGCCATAGAGCGTGACGAACGTGCCATCCTGGTTGGCTTGGTCGGCCTGTAGCAAGCCTTTTGCATAATTGGGCAGGCTCATGCCGGCCTGGGCGTGGTTGTGCTCGCTGATACCCATAAAGTCCATCTGCCGGGCCAGCCGCGCCAGGGCATAGTCGTCGGCGGGCGTAGCCGCACCGGACGTGGCCGCGTCCTTGTTGCCGTCTGAGTAGCTAGAGTGCCCGTGCAGGTTGCCCCGGAAGAAACGGTAAGCGGCACTGCTCACCGGCGGCGCGGGGGCTACTCCTGAGGCCTGCGCCACCCCCGCCACGAGGTAGCTGGTCGTGCAGCCGCTACCGTTGTACTCGTACACCGCTGCGTAGTAGGTCTGGCCAGCCGTGAGGCCCGAAACCGTCACACTGCTGCCGCTGCCCGCGTACACCACGTACTCGTCGCTGCTCAGCGCCGCGCCGGCCCCGTAGCGCGCGTTGGCCCCGTAGCTGGTTCCGTCCAGGGGGGTCGCTGCTACGGCCTGGCCCCGCCGCACCACGACCAGCCGGGCCGCGCCGTCGCCGTTCTGCCAGCTAAAGGTTAGGGCACTGCCTCCCGTAGCTGGCGCGGCCGCCGCGCCGCTGGCCGCCACCGCCGGGGGGGCTGCCGCCGAGCAGGGCAAGGTGGTGAACGTGCCCGTGAGCGGGCTGGCTTGCAGGTAGTTCGCCGCGCAGCCCGTGCCGTTGGCCTCGTAGGCGGCGTAGGGGTAGCTCGTATTGGGCTGTAAGCCCGTCAGGTCCACGCTGGTGCCGCTGCCCGCGTACACGGCGTACTCGCCGGCCGCCAGGGCCGGGCTGCTGCCGAACGCTGCACTGGCTGCGTAGGCTGCGCCGTCCGCCGGCACGGTGCCCGGCGCTGACCCGGCCCGCAGGATGACCAGCCGCGTTGTGCCGTTGCCGGCGGTCAGCGAGAGGCGCGCCGTGGTGCTGGTCAGCTGGTCGGCTACGCCCGCCGTGGGACCCGTCGTGGGCTTGGGCTGCGTGGCGCAGGGGGCCGTCAGGTAAATATTATCGAACACGGTGTTCTCCGTGCCCGTCGTAGCGTGGTTCCACAGGCAGCCCACGTAGGGCAGGCTCTGGCTGGTGTAGGTCGCGTCGGTGCCCGTGCCCAGCGTGACGAAGCTGGTGGCCGAGGCAGGGTCCTCGAAAGAAGTAGTGTTGGTGCTGGCCTCCAGCGTCCAGCTGTCGTCGCCCGGAAAATACGTTACCCGCAGCGTCAGCGCCTTGGTGCCGTAATCGGTGCTGGTGCTGAAGACGTTGACCAGGTTGCTGTTGCGCGTGAGCCCGCCCGAGAAGCGCACCAGGCGGATGGGGTCGGGCGTGCCGGAGTTACCCACGACCACGGCGTAACCACTGGTGGTGGTCGCGGTCAAATCGGCCGAGCTGGCCGCCAGCACAAACGCGTTGCCGTAGTTGCTGTTGTCGAAGCCCGAGGGGTTGGGCCGCGACTGCTGCGTGTTCCAGGCCCAGCTCAAACGCCCGCTGTTAGTGCTCAGCACGGGGCTGTAGCGGCTCGACACGTCGCGCACCACGTAATCGCGACCGGCGGTCGCGCTGCTGAGCCGGAGCTGGTTGCCGGTGATGGCGACACTGCTGGGGCTGCTGGTTTCCACCTCCGTCCAGCCGTTGCTCACGGTCGGGCTGTTGGCGCGGTTGAAGTCGTCGAGCAGCGTGAGGCCCTGGCCGTAGGTGTGGTGCCAGCCGAAGCTGGTTAGCAGCAGGGTAGCCAATATGCGGAAAAAGGGCGGCATGTAGAGCGGGGCTGGAGCGAGCCTGCAAAGGTCGGGCACCCGGATTCGCTTCAACCCGGCGGCATGTTACCATTCGCTGAACAAATGCTCAAAATAGGGCGAAATGAAGGTGTTTTTACCTATCAGGTGGCTACAGGGGCGCGTATTTGAAGATGAGGAACCTATGGAGGTGAGGAGCCAATAATGTTTGTCAGCCGCTGGGCTTGCCTGGCTTAAAGCTAAGATTTACTTAAGAGTAAATTCTTAATAGCCTGCGGGTTCACTTATACATTGACTGTAACGATAGTAATTTTGAGCATTAGATTCTGGGTGATACGATGGCTTCCGTTTTAACCAACCAATTTTCGCCGTTGCGTGGCGTTATAATAAATCCTTGACTTAAGTAAATAGACTCCAGGTGTTCTGCGAAGCTCTTCCCTTTAAGTTGGCGTTTTAGAAACGGACCAGGATTATTGTACATCTCCTGTACCTCCCGTAGCGGAAATGCCACTTCTTCTGGTGCAGGAGCCTTGGCACTTATAGCGGAGCTATGCTTTTTGACGGAGTCTGTTGTTTTAGCTGTTTGTATTGCTAAGTACTCTTCTAGTAGATACTTCTCTGCCAAGGCTTTATAGACCGCGCCAGCGGGTTTTTTTACTTTACCCAACTGATGCTGTTTCCCAATTCGTGCCAGCACGAAGTCGACGTACTCCAGTGAGTATTCATTATTCTCCAACTGCTTAGTAATCTGCTTAATGCTACGTTGACTGATTCCAACGAGTCGCAGCGCCTGGGTCCAAGTCGGTTCGCTGTTATTGATACCTGAAATGGCATGCTCAGAATGTTGGGTATTCTCTATACTCCCAATAAGTTCAATATTCTCAGTATTTCTTTCACCGCTTTGATTGATTTCCGCCAGGTTATAGCCGAAGAGAAATTTGATGCGTTGCACCAGTTGGTTCTGCCGCTCCAGCTCAAAAGTGAATGACATATCGGTGCGGGCTAACTCAACTTGCGCTCGGTCTAATACGCGCGCTTTGAAGTTGCTGAATCGGGGATACTCATTTTCCGCAATGTCGAGCATGAACCGCAACTGCTCTGGCGTGATAGTACGTTGGCCGAAATCAGCATATTCCTTGAGTAACCAATAAATACGTACCGAACTGGGACTCTTGAGTTTGCGTAACTCATCCAAATCAGCAAGGGTAAAGTTGCCGTTCTCACGCAGTTGCAGTAAGTAAGGCATAATGAGGGGGTTAAAGGCCGCTACTACCCCACCTAGCTCCCCATCATAGCCAGCCTTGGCCATGAGTGGTATGTAGTCGTACTTGGGTCGCCGCCGACGCTTGTGCGTGTTATCGTCCAGCAGTTCGATGTAGAGCTTAAAAGAGGTGATGTCGCTACACATCTCGTCAATCTGCTGGTAAGCCGACCCGCCGTGTCGCTCAAAAACCAACTCATTTACTGGAATAACATGCTCCTTAAATTCTGTGTCATCAAACCGGATGCGTGAGAGCAAGGCAATGAACAAACGCATTTGCAAGGGCACGAAGCTGAAGCGCGCATTGATTAAAGCGTTGTGTTGAGCAACGATTTTATCGGCGGTCTGACTAGCAGGAGTCTTCATCGAATCAGGACTGGGTAGAGTCAAAGCGTTCCCTTCGTGGACTATGAAATCAGGTTTATAAGCTGCCTCATTGGCCAAGGAAAGGTAGCAAGAGTTTCTCCATTGCTACAAGCGTCTTTTTTGTAGCAACCTGAGTAGGCCTTGCCCTTCTTAGTTGGCGGCAGCGTCTATTTTGTAGCAACCTGGCGTCCTTTTTGTAGCAACTTGAATCTGCAAGGGCTATTTTGTAGCAACCTGAAGGTGCCTCAGCGTCTTTTTTGTAGCAACCTAGCGTCTTTTTTGTAGCAACCTAGCGTCTTTTTTGTAGCAACCTGATATTATAAAAAGATGTAAATCAATTAGTTACGTGGACCGTAATACTAATGTAATAATCTAGTTTAAAATAAACTAGCTAGTTAGTCTATTTTAAGCGTCTTTTTTGTAGCAACCTGTAGTACTTGAAAGTAAAAAAAGCATAAAAAAGAGAAACTTTTTGGCAATTTTATACTTTTTTATACTATGTCTCTTTATATCAGTTGAATACATGGTTAGAGTCACTATTAAGTACCCATCCTAAATACGTTCAGGATGATGTTTTGGATGATATTTTGCATGCCTTTGAAAGCAGCTAATCTTGAGAATATTCAATAAAAGCATCATCATTACGGATGACGGACTAGACATCTACTTGTTTCCGTCTAGAGCCAAACTCCTACCTTAACTAGCTGCAACGGTGCGCACACGTGGTTAGTCCGCGCGCAACTTGCGGTTAGTTTTCAGTAGTTTTTCCAACACGGGGGCCGGCAGTTCCCGCTGTGAAGCCGACAGCTGCGTTAACGCAGTTTGCAGGGTGTCTTCCAGGAACTGCCGAATTTCAAAGCCTGGCTCCCAGTATTCAGCCTGTTTAAGCTGCAAGTAGGTCTGGTCACGGATATAGGAACCGAAAGGCACCCATCGACCCGTGGGGCCATTACCAGGTGGCTGTGAGGGTAGCCCAACCCCAATGGAATTTGACGGGCTGCCGAGCGGGCCAAACATCAGCTCGTCAGGGGTAGCAGCAGCCACGGGTTGATTCAACGTGGAGCTGCCGAAGCGTTTTTTTGCGGGCTTGTTCATAATCGGGCTAAGATTTCAGAAGTGAGGTTGCGGTAGTCCTCCGCACCGTTACTGGCCGGAGCATACTCGAAAAGATTCTGTTTCTCAATCTGCGCTTCCGAAAGCTTCCCATTCTGCCGGATACTGGTTTGCATGAGTAATGGCCCGGTAACGGCATTTTCACGCATAATGGCTACGACATCGTGGTGCAGAGACAAACGGTAGCCCGGAGAATACTTGGTTAGAAACAAACCACCGACCTTCAGGCGAGGGTTAAAGTTCTTACCCATGATGGCACAAGCATCCAGCAGCGTCGTCAGCCCCTCATACCCGTAAAACTCCGGCTGCACGGGAATGAAAACAGCATCACTGGCTACCAAGGCCGCGTAAGTAAGGCTAGTGAGGGCTGGGGGGGTATCAATCAGCACGTAGTCGAAGTCCATCCGCACTTCTTCCAACTGGTCACGCAAAAAGAACTGATAAGTAGGCTGCTGCCCTAGTATCTTCTCAAGCTGCGTCAGCTCCCGGGCTGAACCCGCCAGGCCCATGTCTTGCCCGACTTCCACAATGATTTGCTTGAGCGTACGCTCACCCCGTATCACTGTGCCCAGGTGAGTGGAAATAGTCGTGTCGAAACTCATTGTCAGATTGTGCTGTGGGTCGCAATCCAAGAATAACACGCGTTGGCCACGGCGAGCTAGCTCCTGACCTACAGTCAAGGTAGAAGTGGTTTTACCCACGCCCCCTTTGTGGTTGGCGAATGTGAGAACTTTCATGGGTTAGCGGGGCCAGTAGTACCGCAGCAATATTACAACCCAAAAAAATTATTGAACATACTTGGCGTACTCATTATACAGACTATGCTAAGCTTATTCGAAAATCTAAAAATTTTCAACATTTCGAGTATTTTCAACTTATCTGGATGTAGGTAAGCAAATAGGAGAGGGCCCTCAACCCAGCCCTGACCTAGCCTTGCCCCAGCTTAGCCGACAACTGCCAGGCCACCATCAACTCCCCATTAGAAAGGTCTCGGCTGGCAGGAATAGTGAACGAAGTTGTCCTGACCATGCAGGTGCAATGAGCGCCTGAAAAGCACGGCAAAGGGTGAGAGCACGGCCAGGGGGTGGCGGTCTGGCGCATTCACCAAAATATTCAGCAAACGAATGTCCGTCGCCACTCGGGGTCAGGGCGGGAACGAAGGCGAGAACAACCTGCTAGTGCTCGACTCACGCAGCCCCGAAATGTATGCCCAGTAAGTCTCAGCGCTGGAAAGCCGGGGTGGTTAGGCTAATTTGGAATCGCCTCTTTTACAGATGTAGACCACGACGGGGGTCTGGAGTTGCTAAGCTCGAAAAAGTGCACCCTCGGAGATGTTGACTGAATTCACGGACACGGCCAGCGTCCCGCCGGTCCCGCCTCCCGCTAGGTCACGGATGTATTTCGCCTTGTCGGCACTGCTTACCCCGGCCGCCCACAATACATGCTCGATACAACATCCTGCCCACATCTCGACGAATTGTCCACGACGAGAGCTACCCACAGAGTCCTAACGAAGCACTTGTTACTAAATTGAGTCGGCGGTTTTTCCCGTCTTTTCAACTATTGAGCTGGAAGCACTAGTACCGGTATAGAGCTGTGCAGCAGCACTTGCACCGTTACGCTGCGGTGAAACAAGCTGCCCAGGAAGCTGCGCGGTCGGGCGATGAGCGCCACCGCGTCAAAATCACCTTCGGCTAACACCTGCAAAATGCCCTCAGCCGGCTCGGCGTGGGTGAGGTGCCGGAAGCTGAGCGGCTCAAGGTCTAGGGCCAAGCCGGTGCGCTCAACGGCCTCCAGGGCGGCCGCGTCGGCAGTGGCCGATAGTTGCGGGGCCACGTGCAGCACGGTGAGGTGAGCGCCGAGCGCGGTCAGGAAATGGCAGACCAAGCCCATCTGCTCGCCCAGCGAAAAGTGCTCGGCATCGACGGCCAGCAGCAGCCGGCGCGGTACGGCTGCCGACGCACCCGCTGGTACTACCAGCATCGGCCGCGGGTCGGTACGCAAAATGTCGAGGGGCACGGTGGCCACTATTTCGTCGGGCAAAGCCTCGGTATCGCGGTGGCCCAGTACGGCCAGCGCGGGCTGGTGGCGGGCCAGGGCCTCGACTACGGCGGCGGCCACCCGGCCGTGGCCGGTTTCGGCGGTGGCGGGCGCGGTTAGGGTGCGCATCAGGCTGTCCAGAGCCAGGTTGGTGACCTGCTGGCTTTCCTCGTCGGCCCGGCCGCTGAGCCGCTCAGGGTCGAGGGGCGAGTCGCGGCGCACGTGCAGCAGCACCAGCTCCGCGCCAATGGCCCCGGCCAGCGCGTCGGCATAGGCCAGGGCGTAGTCGGCGGGCTGTAAGAAGTCAGTAGGAACGAGCAGCGAGAAAGTCATGAATTGAGGAGAATCAGCTAGGGAAAGCGTCGGCAAAGAACTCGCCCACTGCCGAACGAAACCATGCGCGATGTCAGGCCCAGCAGCTGATTTTTATCATGGAATCGGGCGGGGCAGCGGCGCGACCTTTGCTAAATTTTTCCTCCCAAACCGGCTCCAGCCGCCCAAAGCCGCCCATTCATGAACGTAACTGTTTTCAGCACCCTGGCCTGCGAGCGGCCTTTTTTGGAGCAAGCCAACGCAGGCCGGCACGCGCTGCGATTCGTAGAGGCGAGGCTGGATGAAACTACTGCGGCCCTGGCACAGGGCGCGGCGGTGAGCGTGTTCGTGGCCGACGAGGTGTCGGCGGCTCGGCTGGAGCAGCTCGCCGGGCTGGGCGTGCGCTATGTGGCCGTGCGCGGGGCCGGCTCCGACAACGTGGACCTGGCCGCCGCCCAGCGCCTGGGCCTGAGCGTGGCCACCGTGCCCGACTACTCGCCCCACGCCATCGCCGAGCACACCGTGCTGCTGGTGCTGGCCCTGGCCCGCCACTTGCGCCAAGCCGACGAGCAGTTGCGGGCCAACGACTTCCGGCTCGACCAGTTGCTGGGCTTCGAGCTGCGCGGCAAAACGGTGGGTATTGTGGGCGTGGGGCGCATCGGGGCGGTGGCAGCGGGAATCCTACACGGCTTCGGCTGCCAGTTGCTGGGCACCGACGTGCAGCCCGACCCGGCCCTGACCCAGCGCCTGGGCCTGCGCTACGTGCTTCTGCCCGAGCTGTGCGCCCAGGCCGATATTATCCTGCTGCTTGCCCCGCTCACGCCCGCCACCCACCACCTGATAAACGACGAGCTGCTGGCCCAGATGAAGCGCGGCGTGCTGCTCGTGAACACCGGCCGCGGCGGCGTGCTCGATACCGAAGCCGCCCTGCGCGCCCTCGATTCGGGCCAGCTCGGTTACCTGGGGCTGGACGTGTACGAGCACGAAAAGGGCCTGTTTTTTCAGGACCATACGCGGGCCGCGCTCCACGATGCGACCTTCGCGCAGCTTCTCACCCGGCCCAACGTGCTCATCACCGGCCACCAGGCCTACCTCACCCGCGAAGCCCTGACCGGCCTCGCCGAAGCTACCATCGCCAGCCTCGATGCGTGGGGCAGCGGCGGCCACGCCACGCACGAACTGTAAACGCCCGCTCCAAAACCAACTCATCATGCCCCAACTCGTGCTGCTCCGCCACGGCCAGAGCGTCTGGAACCAGGAAAACCGCTTCACGGGCTGGACCGACGTGGACCTGACGGCCGAGGGCATCGGGCAGGCTACCCACGCCGGGCAGGTGCTGAAAGAGCGTGGTTTTGAGTTCGACGTGGCTTTTACGTCGGTGCTCAAGCGGGCCATCAAAACCCTCGACCTCGTGCTCGATGAGCTGGACATGCTTTGGATTCCGGTGGAGAAATCGTGGCGGCTGAACGAGCGGTTTTATGGGGCTTTGCAAGGCTTGAACAAGGCCGAAACCGCCGTTAAATATGGCGAGGCTCAGGTGCTGCTTTGGCGGCGCGACCCGCACGAGCACCCGCCCGCCCTGAGCCGCGACGACCCGCGCCTTCCGGGCCACGATGCCCGCTACCGGGGTCTGAGCGCGGCCGAGCTGCCGCTCACCGAGAACCTGAGCGAGACCATCGCGCGGGTGCTGCCCTACTGGCAAACCCGCATCCTGCCGGCCCTGGCCGCGAACCGCCGGGTGTTGGTTTGTGCCCACGGCAACAGCCTGCGCGCGCTGGTGCAGTATCTCGACCAGCTCAGCGATGCCGACGTAACGGCGCTCGAAATCCCGCTCGGCGTGCCGCTCGTGTACGAGCTGGACGCGGGCGGGCGCGGCCAGGCGCACCACTACCTGAGCTGAATGCCGGTTCGGGTTCGGAGTCCATGCACTCAGGTACGGCTGTTTAGAATCTACCCCACCCAGCACCAATCTCGAATCTCGGGCATATCCTCGCCGTGCGTGGTGATATAGGGTGTTGTTAAACAAATAGGGGAAAACCTCCGACTCGGCCCGTTAAGCTGACGCATTCCGGCTCGGCTGGCGCTGTAGTTTGGCCAGGTAGTTTTTCAGCGAGAGGTACTTGCCGTACTTGAGGTGCACGTCGACGATGG
>JANXNW010000002.1 GCA_025353905.1 Hymenobacter sp. | reverse complement strand
TTGCTGCTGATAATTTCGGCGGCGGCCTCGGCCGGGGGCAGCTCGGTCAGGTGGGCGTGGCGCATCGTGTGCGCCCCGATTTCCCAGCCGGCGGCCACGAACGCCTGCTTCTGGGCTTCGCTCATCAGCGCGGCGCGCGGCTCAGCGGGGTTCGTGGCCAGGTCCCACTGGTTGTGGTCTACCGAGAAATCGCCCAGCAGGAAGAGTACGCCCCGGTAGCCGTACTGCTGCATCAGCGGCAGCAGATTGGTAAAGTTGTCGAGGTAGCCATCATCGAAGGTGAGCACGATTGGCCGGCGCGGAAACTCACGTAGCGGCCGGCGGGCGCTGGCGAAATCCTGGTAGTCGCGGAAGGTCAGCGGCGTGAGGCCGTGGGCTTTGAAGTACGCCAGGTGCCGGGCAAAATTCTCCTTCGTCACGAAAATCCGGTGCTGCGTATCGATGGGCGCGTCCGGGATTTTGTGGTACATGAGCACCGGAATAAAGTCGGGCACGGCCCGCCGCATGCGGGCCGACTCGTAAACCGTCATTACCCGCGCAGTCACGGCGGCCAGGTTGTAGTCGGCGCGCACTCGCGCTTGCAGGGCAGCCGGCACGGGCACCGGCGCGCGCAGCCAGGCGCGGGCATGGGCCAGCACCGGGGCCGGGTCGAACTCATTTGTTGGCGATTGCCGCGCCAGGATATCGCCGAAATTAGAAGCGGCAGCAGCGGCGTACGTGTCGGGCGTAACCAGGCCCACGTAGGTGGCTTCGCCCAGGGCCAGCACCGCCCGGCCGGCGCTCAGCGCCTCGATGGCCACCCGGCCCGCCCCGATGACGAGGTCGGTTTTACGGAGCCAACCGGGCACGTCAGCGGTAAAACCCACCACTTCGACCCGCTCCTGAAATTGGGCTTGCAAGGCGGTCAGGGCAGTTTTTCCGGTTTCGGGCAGCTGGTCAAGCTCGCCGCCAATGAGGGCAATTTTTAAGGCGGGAAACTCGGTGAGCAGCGCAGGGAAAACGTGCTGAAGGAGCTGCGCGGCGCGCGCGCCTTTGGGGCCGTTGAAGCGGCCGATGAGGGCCAGGCGGGTTTCGCCGTTCAACGGCACCTCACCCCCTAGCCCCCTCTCCAAAAGAGAGGGGGGACTAGTCTCTAGTTTTAGCTCTAAAACAGACGTAGGATTAGAACTAGCAACTAGTCCCCCCTCTCTTTTGGAGAGGGGGCTAGGGGGTGAGGTGCCGTTGAACGGGGCGAAACTAACAGCCACCACCCCATTCGGCACCACCACGATTTTACTCGCCGCCATCCGTACCTCCTCACGCAGATGCACCGCCAAGTTCTCGCAGATGGCAATGACCTTATCCCCGTAAATGTCAAATAGCGAAGTGGATGCGTGCAGGTGCTGGCGGCCGTGGACGGTGCTCACCAGCGGCACCAGCCCCCCGCGCAGCGCAAAATAGCTCACCCAGCTCGCGGCCCGCGAGTGGGCGTGTACCACGTCGATGCCGTGCTCGCGCACCAGCCGGCGCAGGGCGCGCACGTTGCGCAGGCGCTGCCCGTAGCCGCGCTCGCTGATGGGCAGCTGCACGCAGGGCGCGGCCGTGGGCAGCTGGGCCGCGTCCGACACCAGCCACACCTGGTGGCCCTGGGCACGGTGGGATTCGGCCAGGGCCAGGGCGTAGGCGACTGAGCCGGCGAAAAAATTAGCGGACAGCACGTGCAGAATGCGCATGGCGCAAAGGTACCGGGCGGGCTAGCCGCGTAGGTAGCTGTCGGCGCAGCTAGCGTTGCGCGTCCACTGGTGACCGAAGAATGCACGATACTACAATTAGACATGCAGACTTTTCGCCCAACAAGCCAGCTTATTAGCCGGCGACGCGCTACCTTTCCGCGTCATTATTCTCTGGCTCCCCCATGCGCTACTGTCGCCTTTTGCCGCTGCTGCTTTTGCCGCTGCTCGCCGCCGTTTCCTGCACTAAAAAAGCCGACCAGGCGCAAGCCACCACCACCGACGGGACGGGCGAAGAAGTGGACCCGTACCAGAACCTCGTGTTTCGCTTCGACCAGCCCGTGGTGCCGGCCGGCCAGGTGGGCGAGCGCTGGGACACAACCCGCTACGTGACGTTCGCGCCGGCCATCCGGGGCAAGTTTAAGTGGGCTAATGAAGGGCGGGAGCTGATTTTTTCACCCTTCGAGCCGCTGCGGCCGAGCACGGCGTTTGCCGCCACGCTGCAAGCCAGCACGCTGCCCTCGGGCCAGCAGAAGGCGCAGCTCAACAAGCCCCGGTTTCACACGCCGTACTTGCGGCTGGGCGGGGCGCAGGTGTTTTTCGGGCGCAGCCGCCGGGCGGTGGGCACGGTCGAGCGCCGCGCCAACCTGCTGTTTAATTACGCCGTGCGGCCCGCCGACCTGCGCTCGCGCTTGCGCGTGAGCCAGAGCGGCCGGCCGGTGGCCTTCACCCTCACCGCCGCCGAGCCGGATAAAACCCTGGGCCTGACTTTCAGCCAGGAACTGAAAGCCGGCGAGCCGCTGCGCTTCGAGGTGGCCGCCGGGCTGAAACCCGTGGGCGGCACCGAGGCCAGCACGGCCGCCCTGCTCGCCGAGGCCGAGGTGCCCGACCAGCAAACCCTGCAAGTGCGCGAGCTGACCGGGCAGGTGCTCGACGGTAAGGCCGTTATCACGCTGCTCACCAATCAGCCCGTGGCCGTGGCCGACTTGCAGCCGCTGCTGAGCGTGGTGCCCGCCGTGCCCTTCGAGCTGGAGGCGCTGGAAAGCGGGCTGAGTTTGCGCGGCGGCTTCGAGGTGGGTAAGACGTACCAGGTAAATATCGCGGCGGGCTTGCGCGGGGCGCTCGGCGGGCTGCTGGTCGAGAAATTCTCGCAGGCCGTGAGCTTCGGCGACTCGCGGCCCAGCATCAGCTTCGCCAGCGCCGACAAGGCCATGTACCTCAACGCGCTCGGCAACCGCAACCTGGGTTTGCGCCTCAACGCGGTGGCTAACGTGAAGGTAACCGTGGCCAAAATTTACGCCAGCAACATCCAGGAAGTGCTGCGCTCGAGCAAGCAGGACGGCTACGCGGGCAGCGACGAGGACGGCGGCGGCGGTGGCGAAAGCGGCGGCGAAGACGGCGAGTACGTGAGCCGCTCCTACGAATACTACGACATAGAAAACCGGGGTGACGTGCTCTACACCCGCACCCAGGCCACGAGCGGCCTGACCAAGCAAAACGGGTTGAGCCTGCTCAGTCTCAGCCTCAAAGACCTGGCTATTGATGCTCCGCTTAAAGGGCTGTACCTGGTGCGGGTGCAGGACCCCGAGCACTTGTGGCTGCGGCAGGATAAGCTCATTACGCTCACCGACCTGGGCGTGATTGCCCGGCAGGGCGGCAACGGCACGGTGGTGTTTCTGAACTCGTTGCGCACGGCCCGGCCGGTGAGCGGGGCCACGGTGAGCTTTATCTCGACCAACAACCAGCTCATGGGCACGGCCACCACCGACGGGCAGGGCGTGGCCCGCTACGACAGCGTGGCCGGCTCACCCTTCAAGCTGGGCCTGGTGACGGCCACGCGCGAGGCGGACTTTACGTTTCTGAATCTGAAGAGCAGCCTGGTCGAAACTTCGCGCTTCGAGGTGGGCGGGGCCAGCGACAACGACGCGCACTACCAGGCATTTTTGTACGGCGAGCGCGACCTGTACCGGCCCGGCGACACGCTGCACACCAACGTGGTGGTGCGCGCCGCCACCTGGCAGGCCCCGCCGGCCGGGCTGCCCGTGAAAGTGCGCCTGCTGCTGCCCACGGGCAAGGAATACGCCAGCCTGGGCGAAAAACTCGGCGCGGGCGGGGCCGTCAGCTCGCGCTTTATCCTGCCCGCCACGGCCATGACGGGCACGTATTCGCTCGAAGTGCTGACCGGCAACGACGTGCTGCTGGCTAGCCACCCGGTGAGCGTGGAGGAGTTTATTCCCGACCGGCTCAAAGTGAGCGTGGCGGCCGCGCCGGCCGTGGTGCGCCCGGCCCAGCCGGTAACGGCCACCGTGACGGCCGCGAACCTGTTCGGGCCGCCGGCCGCCGGGCGCAAGTTCGAGGTCGAGTTTTCGCTGAAAGCCAAGTCGTTTTCGGCCAAGAAATTCCCCGGCTATGAGTTCGATTTGAGCACGGCCGGCAAGCGGACCAGCCGCTACGGCTCCAACTCGGCGGCCTCCATCGCGGCCATCGCCGAGCGGTTTCAGAAGGAAGTGCGCCAGGGCGAAACCGATGCCACGGGCCACGGCGCGGCCACGTACCAGCTGCCCGACGTGCGCGACCTCGGCACACTGGAGGGGTTGGCATTTGCGACGGTGTTCGACGAAACCGGGCGGCCGGTGAACCGCCTCGCCAATTTCGAGGTGCAGACCCAGGCTGTGATGTTCGGCGTGGGCGAAGTGCCGGAGCTGGCCGACACGCGCCGCGAGCTGGCTATCAAGCTCGTGGCCCTCACGCCGGCCGGGCAGCCGACGCAGGCCGAAGCGCAGGTGCAGGTCGTGCGCCTGCTCTGGGAAACGGTGCTGGAGCGGCAGGGCGGACGCTACGTGTATAATTCGCAGCAGCGCGAGCAGGTATTGACTTCGCGGGTGCTCACGATTGGGGCGGGCGGGGCGGAAACGCGCTTCACGCCGACGTACTCGGGTGAGTACGAGGTGCGGGTGTCGCGGCCGGGGGCGGCGAGCTTCGTGCGGCGCAGCTTCTACGCTTACGGCCAGGGCGATACGGCCGGCAACGCGTTCGAGGTCAATACGGAAGGCGAGGTCAGCATCGAGGCCGACAAGGAAAAATACGAGCCGGGGCAGACGGCCCAGCTGCTGCTCAAGTCGCCGTTTGCGGGGCGCATTCTGGTGACGGTGGAGCGCGACCGGGTGTTCGACCATTTCTATGTGGACACCGACCAGAAATCGGCGCGGGTGAGCGTGCCCATTCGCGGCGAGCACTTGCCGAACGTCTATATCACGGCCACCGCCATCCGGCCCATCACCGACAACTCGCTGCCGCTGACCGTGGCGCGGGGCTTCGTGCCGCTGCGCGTTGAGAAGCCGAGTACGCACCTGGCGCTCAGCCTGAAAGCGGCCGCGCAGAGCCGCTCGCAGGTGTTCCAGACGATTGAGGTGCAAACCGCGCCGCGCGCCCAGGTAACGCTGGCCGTGGTGGACGAAGGCATTTTGCAGCGCCAGAACTACCACACGCCCGACCCCTACGGCTACTTCTACCAGAAGCGGGCGCTGGCCGTGCAGCCCTACGACATCTACCCGTTCCTGCTGCCCGAGCTGGGCACGAGCAGCAGCGGCGGCGACGCCAGCGCGCTGGCCCGGCGCACCTCGCCCGTGCCCAGCCGCCGGGTGAAGCTCGTGGCCAAATGGAGCGGCATTCTCACGGCCGATGCCAGCGGCCTCGTGCGCTACCAGGTGCGGGTGCCGCAGTTCAGCGGGGCCTTGCGCGTGATGGCCGTCGCGTACCAGGAAGATGCCTTCGCCAGCGCCGAAAGCACGATGAAAGTCGCCGACCCGGTGGTGATTTCAACCGCGCTGCCCCGGTTTATGAGTCCGGGCGACACGATTGACGTGCCGGTTACGCTGACGAATACGACGGGGAAAACCGCCAGCGGGACGGCTTCGGTAACGGCCAGCGGGATGGTGGCGGTGCTCGGAGCTACTTCGCAAACGCTGAGCTTGGCCCCTAACGCCGAACAGCGTGTCCTGTTTCGGGCAGTAGCCCCGCGTGGCATCGGCGAGGGTCAGCTGACTACGACGGTGACGGCAATGGGCGAGAAATTCACTGAGCAGATTGATATCCCCATCCGCCCCGCTGCGCCGCTGGAAATGCGCACCGGCAGCGGCGAACTGACGGCGTCCGCGCCGGCCGTGTTCAACTTGCGCAGCGACTTTCTGCCCACGTTTTCGCGTAGCAAGCTGGTGGTGAGCCGCTCGCCGCTCACCAGGTTCTCGAAAGACCTACGCTACCTGCTGCAATACCCCTACGGCTGCCTGGAGCAAACCGTGTCGGCGGCGTTTCCGCAGCTTTATTTCGGCGATTTGGCGGCCACGCTCAATCAGCAGACCGGCGCGGCGGCGAAGGCCCAGCGGTATAACCCGAACTACAACGTGCAGGAGGCCATCCGCAAGATTGAGTCGATGCAGCTCTACAACGGCAGCCTGAGCTACTGGCCGGGCGGCG
>JANXNW010000431.1 GCA_025353905.1 Hymenobacter sp. | reverse complement strand
CCCGCAGAGGGCGCAGAGGTTAGCGCAGAGGGCGCAAACATTCAGCGCCCTCTGCGCTAACCTCTGCGCCCTCTGCGGGCTAAAAAACAATCGAACGAATGACCGCAAGCACCTCGGCCCGCGCCACGGTCTGCTCCGTGCCCGTAGCCAGCACCTTAATTTTCACCGTGCCCGCCGCCGCTTCCTCCGGCCCCAGCAGGAGCACGAGCGGAATGCGTTTCGCGTCGGCGTACTTGAACTGCTTGGGCAGCTTGCCGGCATCGGGGTACAGCTCGGCCGCGAGGCCGGCGGCACGCAGCCCGGCCAGCAGGGGCAGCGTGTGGGCTTCGGTTTCGGGGCCGAAGTTGGTGAGCAGCACCCGCGTGGGCGTTTCGCCGAAATCGGGGAACAAGCCCAGCGTGTCGAGGCAGTCGTAGAGCCTATCGACCCCGAACGAGAAGCCCACGCCCGACACGCCCGGCAGCCCGAACGCGCCCGTCAGGTTGTCGTAGCGCCCGCCGCCGCTCACGCTGCCCATGCCCGGCACGTTGTTGATTTTTACCTCGAAAATGCAGCCCGTGTAGTAGGAGAGGCCCCGCGCCAGGGTCGGGTCGAATTCGAGGCGGTCGAAGTGGGTGAAGTTGGAGGCTTCGAGGTAATCATACACTTTTTCAAGCTCTGCTGTTGGTTTAGGGTTTTTGATAAGAAGCGCATCTAGCATCTTCCCTCCACTGCCAAGAGCAGATTTGAACGGCCCAATCAGTTTAGTCGTGCCACTAGTTATGGCTAAAAAGCTGCTCAGCGTTTGGAGTGAATCCTCAGCAAAACCTTTCCCCCTTAACTCTTTACATACCGCCTCAGCGCCAACTTTATCGAGTTTATCAATTGTCGTCAACAGTTCTGTCTCGTTTCCAATGCTGCCAAGTGCCTCATACATGCCACGCAGCACCCCCCGGTGATTCACCCTAATCGTGTAATCCACCAGTCCCAGCTCCTCAAAAACCCGGCTCATCATCAGCACGATTTCCGCTTCGCAGAGCAGCGAGTCGGTGCCCACGACATCGGCGTCGCACTGCCAGAATTCGCGGTAGCGGCCGCGTTGGGGGCGGTCGGCGCGCCAGACGGGCTGCATCTGGTAGCGGCGGAAGGGGAAGGTGAGCGCGCCTCGGTTCATGGCCACGTAGCGGGCGAAAGGTACGGTCAGGTCGTAGCGCAGGCCCTTTTCGGCAATCTTGGGCAGCACCGCTTTGGGTCCCGCGTCGAGGTCCTCGGCCGTGACGAGCGGGGTGATTTCGCCCCGGCGCTCCTTCACCAGGAAATTGCCCGAGTTGAGGACTTTGAATAAGAGTTGGTCGCCTTCGTCGCCGTACTTGCCGGTGAGCACGCTCAGGTTTTCCAGGGTCGGGGTTTCGAGGGGCGCGTAGCCGAACAGCTCGAACGTGCGCCGAATCGTGTCGAGGATGTAGCGGCGGCGGGCCACTTGCAGGGGGCCAAAATCGCGGGTGCCTTGCGGGATGCTGGGTTTTTCCATCGTCGGGCAAAGGTAGCGGGCGGGTACGGGC
>JANXNW010000417.1 GCA_025353905.1 Hymenobacter sp. | reverse complement strand
GTATTTTCAGGAAAACCTGGATAAGCTGCAAGCCAGCAAGCCACGCGAGCAACAGCTGGCCCTGGAGCCGGTCGAGCGCTTCGGCCTCGCCGATTTCATCGGCACCTACGGCCTCATTATCGGCAGCATCATTTTGGTGGTATTTCTGATGCGGCGCATGAGCGGCGCGGGTGGTCCCGGCGGGCAGATTTTCAACATCGGCAAGAGCAAAGCCGCGCTGTTTGAGGGCGGCGACAAGGTGCAAATCACGTTCAAGGACGTGGCCGGGCTGGAAGAAGCCAAGGAGGAAGTGCAGGAGATTGTCGAGTTCCTGAAGAACCCGAGCAAGTTCACCATCCTCGGCGGCAAGATTCCGAAGGGCGCGCTGCTCGTTGGGCCTCCCGGCACGGGCAAAACGCTGCTGGCCAAGGCTGTAGCCGGCGAAGCCGACGTGCCGTTCTTCTCGCTTTCGGGTTCCGATTTCGTGGAGATGTTCGTCGGCGTGGGCGCGGCGCGGGTGCGCGACTTGTTCAAGCAAGCCAAGGCCAAAGCGCCGTGCATTATTTTCATCGACGAGATTGACGCCGTGGGCCGCTCGCGCTCGCGGGGCAACATGCCGGGCGGCAACGACGAGCGAGAAAACACGCTCAATTCGCTGCTGGTGGAGATGGACGGCTTCGGCACCGACTCCGGGGTGATTATCCTGGCCGCCACCAACCGGCCCGATACGCTCGACTCGGCGCTGCTGCGGCCGGGCCGCTTCGACCGTCAAATCAGCATCGACAAGCCGGATATCAACGGCCGGACCGAGATTTTTAACGTGCACTTGAAGCCGCTCACGCTGGGACCGGACGTGGACGCACGCAAGCTCTCGGCCCAGACGCCGGGCTTCGCGGGGGCGGAAATTGCCAACGTCTGCAACGAGGCCGCCTTGATTGCCGCACGACGGGACAAGAAATTCATCACCAACCAGGACTTCACCGATGCCATCGACCGCGTAATCGGCGGGTTGGAGAAGAAAAACAAGATTATCAGCCCCGGCGAAAAGCGCATCGTGGCCTACCACGAGGCGGGCCACGCCATCGCCGGTTGGTTCCTGGAGCATTGCGACCCGTTGGTGAAGGTGAGCATCGTGCCGCGCGGCGTGGCGGCGCTGGGCTACGCGCAGTATTTGCCCAAAGAGCAGTTTTTGTACAACACTGAGCAACTCACCGACGAGATGTGCATGGCGCTGGGCGGCCGTGCGGCCGAGGAAATCGTGTTCGGCAAAATCTCGACCGGGGCGCTGTCCGACCTGGAGCGCATCACCAAGATGGCGTACAGCATTGTCACGATGTACGGCATGAATGCCAAGCTCGGCAACGTGTCGTTCTACGACTCGAAGGGCCAGAATGAGTATGGCTTCTCGAAGCCGTATTCGGAGGCGACTTCGCAAATGATTGACGAGGAGGTGCGCAACATTATCGAGCAGGCGTACACCCGCACCAAGGAGCTGCTCGTGGAGCGCCGCCACGAGATGGAGGTGGTAGCCAAGGAGCTGCTCGAAAAAGAAGTGCTGTTGCAGGAAGACCTGGAGCGGCTCGTGGGCAAGCGCCCCTTCGGCGGGCAGACTAACTACCAGGCCCACATGGCGGGCACCGACCGCTCGGAAACCGCCAGCGAAGTGCAACAGGAGCACGCTGGCCTCACCGGCGACCTGCCGCCGCTGCACCTGCCGGGCCTTGATAACGGCACGAGCAACGGCAACGGCAGCCCCGCCGCCGCTGCGTCGTCGGGGTCGGCCGTGGCGGGCGCATAGTCGGAAGAGCTTTCAGAACGGAACCGGGCGAATGGCTAAGCAGCCGTTCGCCCGGTTTTTTGTGTGCCGGGTGGGCCGTTTTGTGCAATTTGCCGGTTCAGCCGCGAAGCCATGGCGGCCGCCCTGATGAGTCGGGAGGGCAATTTTGAGAGCTGCTGAAAGTCTGCTGGTCAAGCCTACGGCTGCACACTGACGGAGGCTGAAACAGGTAACTTTGGGCGATTCAACTTGCTCAGCCGTTCCATGTCCGACCCGTTCGACTTGCCCGTTTCCAGTGCTGCTGCTGCCCCGGCCGAGGCCCGCGCCGCCGTGCTGGCCCGCATCCGGGCGGCGCTCGCGGCTGGTCCCACCCCGAACCTGCCCGCCGCACCCGACCAGTATGCGCCCGTTCACCCGCCCCTGCCCGAGCAGGACCTGATTCTGACCTTTGCCGACAACTTTCGCCGGGCTGGGGGTGAGTTTTTTTACGTCGAAACCCCCGCCCAACTCGGCCGCGAGTTGCGCGCCTGGCTGGCCGAGCGCCTGCCAGAAGACCAGAAGTTCTACGTCTGGGAACCGGACATGCAGGCGCTGCTGACCGAAGCTGACGTGCCGTTTGAAGCTACCGAAGCGGATTTTCAGCAGCAAGCGGCTGTGGGGCTGACGAGTTGCGCGGCGCTCGTGGCCCGCACGGGCAGCGTGTTGGTCAGCAGTGGCTCGGCCAGCGGCCGACGGCTCAGCATCTACCCCGACCAGCATATCGTGCTGGCCCGCCCGGCGCAAGTGGTGGCCGATATTGGCGAAGCGCTGGCGCGGGGCGTGGCTGGCGCTACGTCTGCTATGCTTTCGCTCACGACTGGCCCGAGCCGCACCGCCGACATTGAGAAAACCCTCGTGCTCGGGGCGCATGGTCCGCGGCGGCTGACGTTGTTTTTATTTGGTGCTTAGTGCTTAGTGCTTGGTGCTTGGTGCTTGGTGCTTGGTGCTTGGGAGCGGGAATAAGAGTAGAGTATAATGGTAGAAGCAGCTGACAAATGACTAAGCACCAAGCACCAAGCACCAAGCACCAACAACTCCCCGACCTGCCCCTGCCGCTCGGCCAGAAAGTCTATTTCGCGTCCGACTTTCACCTGGGCGCGCCCGACGCGGCGACTTCGCGGGAGCGGGAGCGGCGGCTGGTGCGCTGGCTGGAGATGGCGGCCCAGGACGCGGCGGCGATTTACCTGCTCGGCGACGTGTTTGACTTCTGGTTTGAGTACCGCCACGCCATTCCGAAGGGCTTCGTGCGCCTGCAAGGCAAGCTGGCCGAGTTGACCGACGGCGGACTGCCCATCACGCTCTTCACCGGCAACCACGACATGTGGATGTTTGGCTACTTCACTCAGGAGCTGGGCATCCCGATTCTGCGCCAGCCGGTGAGCCAGCGCCTAGGCGCGCACTCGTTTCACCTGGGCCACGGCGACGGGCTGGGGCCGGGCGACTTCGCCTACAAGAATATCCTGAAACCCGTCTTTGGGTCGCCCTTCACGCAGTGGCTTTTCGCCCGGCTTCATCCTGACCTGGGCATCGGCCTGGCCAACCGCTGGAGCCGCAGCTCGCGTCTGCAAAACGGGACCGCCGACGCCCGCTATTTCGGCGAGGACGAGTGGCTGCTTCAGTATTGCCGGGCGCTGGAAGCGCGTCAGCACCACGACTACTACGTGTTCGGCCACCGGCATTTGCCGCTCGACGTGGCGGTGGGGCCGGGCAGCCGGTATTTGAATCTCGGGGAGTGGGTTAATTATTGCTCTTATGCGGTGTACGATGGGAATCAGACGGTTTTGCGCGAGTTTGCGGGGTAGGTTCGCCGGGTGGGGTACCTCACCCCCCCGGCCCCCCTCTCCAAAAAAGAGGGGGGAGCCTGACGTAAGCAAACGAATTTTGTC
>JANXNW010000319.1 GCA_025353905.1 Hymenobacter sp. | reverse complement strand
GAGCCTTTCCAGTTGAAGCTCAGCATCGAATACGCGAGCTTGGCGATTTTGCCCTTAGCCCGGTCGCGAATGGTGGCGAAGTCGGGAATCAGGCCCGTGTACCAGAACACGAGCGACACTGAGAAGTAGGTCGAGATGGCGAACACGTCCCAGAGCAGCGGCGAGTTGAAGTTCACCCACAGCGAGCCGAACGTGTTTTGCAGCGGGAACACCCAAAAACCCACCCAGGGCCGCCCCATATGGAAAATGGGAAACTGTCCGGCGCAAATCACGGCGAAAATCGTCATGGCCTCCGCCGCGCGGTTGATGCTGCTCCGCCACTTCTGCCGGAAGAGCAGCAGCACAGCCGAAATCAGCGTGCCGGCGTGCCCGATGCCCACCCACCACACGAAGTTGGTGATGTCCCAGGCCCAGTTCACGGTCTTGTTCAGGCCCCACTCGCCGATGCCGTACCACACGGTGCGGTACACGGAATAGAAAAATACGCCCAAGAAGAACAGGGCCACCGCGAAGGCTCCCATCCAACGAATGTTCGGTGCGGCCTCCACCTGGCGGCACACGTCCTGCGTTACGTCGTGGTACGTTTTGCCCCCGGTGATGAGCGGCTCACGCACGGCTGATATGTGCTGCATAAGGGTTGGTAGTTAGTTGTCAGTTTGTTGTTGTCAGTTGTCAGGTCGAGGTAATGAGAGTGGTCTGTACAAAAACTGACAACTGACAACAACAAACTGACAACTAATTTAGGCGGTTTCCTCCGGGCCGAACATAACCGACTCCGAGTTGCGGATTTTAGTGAGGTACGTAACGTTGGGCTGCACGTTGATGGAATCGAGCACATTGAAGGCGCGCTCACCCTCTTCGCGGCGGCGGAGCTGGCTGAGGCGACTGCTCGGGTCGCGCAAATCGCCGAAGACGATGGCTTCCGTGGGGCACGACTGGGCGCAGGCCGCCACGATTTCGCCGTCTTTCGGGCGACGCTTCTGCTTCTTGGCTTCGAGCTTACCGAGTTGAATGCGCTGGATGCAGAACGTGCATTTCTCCATCACGCCGCGGGCGCGCACGGTGACATCGGGGTTGAGCACCATCCGGCCGAGGTCGGTGAACATGTGGCCGTTCACGGACTCAAACTTCTCGTTCGAGTAGTACGAGAACCAGTTGAAGCGGCGGACCTTGTACGGGCAATTGTTGGCGCAGTAGCGGGTGCCGATGCAACGGTTGTAAGTCATCTGGTTCAGACCTTCCGAGCTGTGGGTGGTGGCCAGCACCGGGCACACCGTTTCGCACGGCGCGTGGTTGCACTGCTGACACATCATGGGCTGGAATATCACCTGCGGGTTCTCCGAAGGGTCTTCCATCTTGGCGTACGTGGCCAGCTTACCTTCTTTTTCGAACTCGTTTTCGTGGTGGTCCGACGAGTAGTAGCGGTCGATGCGCATCCAGTGCATCTCGCGGCGGTTGATAACCTGCTGCTTGCCCACCACGGCAATGTTGTTCTCCGTCTGACACCCAATCACGCACGAGCCGCAGCCGATGCACGAGTTGAGGTCGATGGCCATGCCCCAGTGGTGGTTATTGTACTGGTAGTCCTGCCACATCGACACCTTGCTGGGCTTCTCCAAGCCGTCGGGCGTGGCGACGCGCTCGTACTCAGTTACTTCCTTCGGATTATCGCGGTACTTGGCCAGCGTGTTCACCTGCACCACCTCGCGGCGGTCCATGATGGTGTGGTGGGTCTGCGTTTGGGCGATGGGGCTTTGCGCGCCCGTCTTTTCCAGCGTTACCGTGTTGTGGTAGAGCGTCCCGGCCGGCGTGGACTGGGCCAGCGGGAAGGCGTTCGCGCCGAGGTCGTCGCCAACCTTACCGGTTTTGGTGCGCCCGTAGCCGACGGCGATGCTCACCGTGCCGTTAGCCTGGCCCGGCTGCACGAGCACAGGCAACTCAATGGGCTTGGCCCCGGCCACAGAAACCTTCAACACGTCGCCCTGTGCCCACTTATTGTCGAGCGCCATCTGACGCGGCACGGCCACGTAGTTGCCCCAGGTCGCTTTCGAGATGGGGTCGGGCAGCTCGTGCAGGAAGGGGTTGTTGGACTCTACCCCACCCTCGCCAATACCCACTTTCTCGTACAGCGCCAGCTCAATGCCCGGCCTCGCGGCCGCGCTCAAACGGGTGGTTGCGTCGGCCAAGCTGACAGGAGCCGTCGAGAATGCGCTGGTCGTCAGGGCTGTGCCGGTGGCTACACCATCGTGGACAGCTTGGTCCCAAGCGGCTTGCGCGGCCTGAGCGTTGCCGCCTTGCAGCTTGGCCCAGCCGTCGCGCAGAAACTGGTAATACGTCTCGTTCGAGCCGGACCAGCGCAGGAAAGTTTCCTGAGCCTGCCGGGTTTGGAAAATCGGCGTAATAGCGGGCTGCGATAAGCTCAGTACCCCTTTCTTCGGCTCAAAGTCGTTCCACGATTCCAGCCAGTGGTGGTCGGGAGCCTGGTACTGGCAAAGCGAGCCGGTTTCGTCGAGGCGGTCGTTGAGCGAGACAGTCAGCGGCACTCTGGCCAGCGCGGCCGCGATTTCCGCGCCGCGCGGGTGGTTGTACACCGGGTTGGCGTGGTAGAACATCACGGCATCCACGCGGCCGCCCTTCAAGTCGTCTATGAACTGGCTCATGCGCGCGTCATCGCCCTGCCGCACGAACGACGGAGCCGTCAGGCTGAGCGTAGTGCCCACGTTGCCGAGCGACTGGTTCAGGGCCGCGACCACCGTTTGCACGGCCGGGTCGTTCGAGCCGGACACGATGAGCGAGGTGCCGCGGTTGGCTTGCAGCTCGGCGGCGATTTTCTTGACCACCTCGACCGCCGACTTGGGCAGCGCGGGAGCCGTGCCGCCCGCGATGGCCGCGTACAAAGCCAGCGCCACCGCGCCCATTTCCGAAGGCTTGACCGGCACCCGCACGTCGGCGTTGGCCCCGGACAGCGAAAGCGCGGTTTCGAACTGGAAGTGGCGCGACATGGTACGCTTGTCGGCGCTCACCTTGCGGTTCGTCACGTACTGGCGCGAAAACTCGACCGGCGAAATCCAGGTGCCCAGAAAGTCGGCCCCGAGGCTCACGATGACGTTGGCCTTGCTAAAATCGAAAGCCGGCAACACGCCGCCATTTGCTTGCAGCAGGCCCGAAGCCGAGTTCACGTCATACATAACGTGCTCGACGTTGCGGTAGCGAGCAGCCATCGCGGCAATGGCCCGCTTGGTGCTGGGGCTGATGATGGTCGGCGACACCAACACGATACGGCCGCTGGCGTTAGCAAGGCCGTTGCGCACGGCTTGGTCCACTTGCGCGAAGCTGGCCGGCCGGCCCTTGATGGCGAAGTGCTGCAAACGGGCACCGTCGTACAGGTTCAGCACGGCGGCCTGAGCGCGGGCCGAGAGGCCACCCCGCGTAACCGGCGACTCCGGGTTGCCTTCGAGCTTAATCGGGCGGCCGTCACGGTTTTTAACCAGCACCGCGTTATAGTCGGAGCCGGTGAAATAGGTCGAGGCGTAGAAGTTGGCGATGGTTGGGTCCACCTCCTCCGGCTTGTTCAGGTACGGAATGGCTTTGCGCACGGGCGTTTCGCACGAAGCCAGCGTGGCGGCGGCCACGCCGAAACCCATGAGCTTGAGAAAGTCGCGGCGGGGAGCTACCGTCTCATCGTCCGCGCTCCCGGCCCGGCTTTCCTTCACCGACAGGAAGTCGGGAAACTCAGCGAAAGCGGTTTTGGTGAACTCCGGCGAGCTGTCCAACTCTTCAATCCCTTTCCAGTATTTCATCTGTATGGTAATGAGACATGAGACTGTGGGAGGTGAGAGGTGAGATTATGAAGGGTGGGACTATATTTAGAGCAGTCCCACGTCTCATATCCCATGTCTCACAATCTCATGTCCCGAATCTATAGTTTGAATTAATAGTGGCACTTCGAGCACTCCGTGCCGCCGTTCGACGAGACGGTGAAAGGCACTGCCGAATTCGACTTGTCGTGCAGCTTCACCAAGTTGTCGTAGTAGGCGTTGCCCTTCGTGTTGAGGGGCGATTCGCGATGGCAATTGATGCACCAGCCCATCGTCAGCGACGAGTACTGATAAACGACTTCCATGTTCTGGATGGGGCCGTGGCAGGTCGTGCACTGTACGCCACCCACTTGCGTGTGCTGCGAGTGGTTGAAGTAGGCCAGGTCGGGTAGGTTGTGCACCCGCACCCACTGAATGGGCTGCTTGCGCTCGATGGCCCGGTATATTTTCTTGATTTCCGGCGACTCGGTTTTGATTTGCGAGTGGCAGTTCATACAGATGTTCGCCGATGGGATGTTGGCCGACTTGGCCTTGTATACCGACGTGTGGCAATACGCGCAGTTAATCTGGTTCTCGCCAGCGTGAATCTTGTGCGAGAACGCAATCGGCTGGGTCGGCATGTAGCCCTGGGTCAGGCCCACGGCCATCACGCTCTGCACCCCCTGATAGAGCAGCACCCCGGCGAAAACCACGCCCACGACGCCGCGCATCACCGGTGACTTGTATAAACGAGTCCAGTCGAAACGCTGCTCCAGCACTTCGCGGTCGCGGCCGTCGAGGTCCTTGCGGCCCTTGAGCACGTCCTTCATCAGGTTGGCGATGATGGCCAGCGTGACGACCAGCACCAGCAGCACCACCACGAGCACGATGAGCAGCACATCGGTGTAGCCGCCCGTGGTGGCGCTGGCACTCGCGCCGGCGGCGGCACCGTCCTGTCCGTCCGTTTTGGCCGCGTTAGCTACCGTCGGGCCGCCTGCTGCAACGCCCTCTTGCGAGGTAACCCAAGCCATGATGCTCGTAATGTCCTTATCCGACAGCTGCGGAAAGGCCGGCATTTGCTGCTTAGCGTACTCGTTGTAGAGCTTGACCGCGTACTCGTCGCCACCGGCGATAACCTTCGCCGGATTGTGCACCCACGGAATGACCCAGCCGATAGTGCGACGCTTGAGAATACCGCTCAGCGCGGGGCCGACCACTTTCTCGTTCACGGCGTGGCACTGCGAGCAGTTGTTTTTGAACAGCGCGTCGCCGGCCGCGATGGCCGCCGCGTCGCCGCCACCAGCACCGGCCGCGCCAGCTGGCGCGGCGGGGGCCGCCGCGACGGCGGGCGTAGCACCGGCAG
Organism: Hymenobacter sp.; assembly: GCA_025353905.1. Lineage (GTDB taxonomy): Bacteria > Bacteroidota > Bacteroidia > Cytophagales > Hymenobacteraceae > Hymenobacter. The sequence continues at coordinate 7,056 of JANXNW010000319.1, read as the reverse complement.
TAGCATCGCCGCCGGTCACGCCTTTGGTGGTAACCGTGGCAGTTTGTTGGGCCAGGGCCGAACTCATCGTGAGCGCCAGACATAGGCCGAGCAGCCACGAGCTGGTACGGGAAAATAGGGTATTCATCATCTAAGGAACCTGTAATAACGGATTGCGGGGGTACCTTTTCCGGGCCACAAAGGTAGGCTAGGAATCGTAGGCGACCAAGCCAAAACCGGGGTTCTGGCCAGGGTGCCGTGGCTGAAATCGAATAAAAGAATTAGCTTGAATAACCCGACCAATAAACCGTCAGGCCATTTCCAAAGCCGCCCTCACAACCTGTTCAGCTGACTTTTGGTTTGCGCCGGCCCGGATAAATAACACGGACGCGCGCGGCAGCGGCCGTTCCTTACGCGGCGGCAACTGATTGGTTTTCGGGCGGCTTCGGCGTTGGGCGAGCGCGCTGGACCGACGCGCGACGTAGACCAGGAGTCAGTATGAGGTTGGCCTGGACGCGAGACAAATACTTGGCGGCTGACTTGGCTTTCAGGCGGAAAGTCAGTACCTTTGCCCCCCGATTCATTTTTTTCACTCAATTAAAATCAACCCCGTCAATGGACGTAAGAAATTACGAGACGGTCTTCCTCCTCACCCCCGTGCTCAACGAGGGTCAGGTGCAAGAGACGGTCGAGAAGTTCTCGCAGGTGCTTAAGGAAAATAGCGCCGACCTCATTTCTACTGAGTCGCTGGGCTTGCGCAAGCTCGCCTACCCGATTCAGAAGAAATCCACTGGCTACTACTTTGTGCTGACCTACAACGGGTCGGGCAACATCGTGGACGTGCTGGAGCTGGCGTTTCGCCGCGACGAGCGGGTTATCCGCTTTCTGACCACCGTGCTCGACAAGCACGCGGTGGCCTACAACGACCGCCGCCGCAACGGCGAGATGAACCAGGCCAAGGCTCCGCAAGTGGCCGAAGCCGCGCAATAACCCGTTAGCAGACAGCACAATGGCAACGCCCAAACGCAACAACAACCGCAACGACAGCAACAAGCCCGTCGATACCCGCGAAAAGTTTTGCCGCTTCAAGAAAGCCGGCATTAAATACGTGGACTACAAGGACCCGAATTTCCTGCTCAAGTTCGTGAACGAGCAAGGCCGCGTCTTGCCGCGCCGCATCACCGGCACGAGCCTCAAGTTCCAGCGTAAAGTGGCCCAGGCAATCGCCAAAGCCCGCCACCTGGCCATGATGCCGTACGTAGCGGACGCCCTTAAATAGATTTTGGACATGAGATTGTGAGAAGTGAGATATGAGACGGGGGGCTTTCCACTAGACAGAAAGTCTCTCGTCTCATGTCTCACTTCTCACAGTCCCACTTCTCAACAAACCATGGAAATCATCCTGAAAGACGACGTAAAGGGGCTGGGCTACAAGAACGACCTCGTGGTGGTGAAGCCCGGCTACGGCCGCAACTACTTGTTGCCGCAGGGTCTGGCCATCGTGGCCGACAAATCGGCCAAGAAAGTGGTGGCTGAGAACATCAAGCAGGCCGCGCATAAAGCCGAGAAAATCAAGACCGAAGCGCAGGCGATGGCCGACCGCATCGGCGACCAGTTCATTGAGCTGACCGCCAAAGTGGGCGAAACCGGCAAAATCTTCGGCCGCGTAACGACGCTGCAACTCGCCGAGGCCCTGAAGAACAAGGGCATCGAGGTGGACCGCAAGCGCCTGAGCTTCGACCAGGAGCCGACCGTAGCCGGCGATTACACTGCCACGCTGAGCCTGCACAAGGAAGTGAAACACACCGTGAACTTCCGGGTGGCGGGCGCTGCTTAGGTCAAGGAGCAATTATCAATGAGCAGTGAGCAATTGGAGGTTCTTCGTTGAGCCTGCTACTGCTGAAGCTTAGTGAAACGAGGCCCGGCGCTTGTCCGGGCCTCGTTTTTTGTTTCGGGCTTTTCGTAAGCCATTTTCTTGGAATGAACAACCTACCCACGCCTGCCAATTGCTCCTTGTTCATTACTCATTGCTAATTGACACGTTCCTTTGCCGGGTATGTTTAGAACTGAATTGATGATTACGCCGCAGGCCCAGCCGCTGGCGCGCACGGCGCGGGTGCTGACGGTCGGCTCGTGCTTTGCCGAGAGCCTGGGCGAGCGCTTGCGGCAGCACAAAGTGGCGGCGCTGGTGAACCCGTTTGGCACCGTGTTTCAGCCGCTGGCGCTGGCGCAGCTCTTGCGCGCCGCCGCCGGCGAGGCCCAGGACTGGCAGCAGCACCTGGTAGAAGCCCGCGGACGCTGGCAGAGCTACGACTTTCACGGCAGCATCGGGGCTGAGTCGCCGGTCGAGCTGTTGCAGTTCATCGAGACGACGGTGCGGCAAGTAGCTGATTTCGCACGCACGGCCGACGTGCTGGTGCTGACGCTGGGCACGGCCTGGGCCTACCGCTTGCGCGAAACCGGCGAGTTGGTGAGCAACCTGCACAAGATGCCCGCCGCGCTCTTCGAGAAAGAGTTGCTGACGGCCGACGAGGTAGTGAACGCGCTGGCCGAAATCCACGCCTCGCTCCGCCGGCTGAACCCCGAGCTACGCATCGTATTGACAGTTAGTCCGGTGCGGCATTTGAAAGACACGCTGCCGCTGAACGCGGTAAGCAAGTCGGTGCTCCGCGTGGCTTGTCATTATCTGAGTGAGCTGCTGCCGGGAGTAAGCTATTTCCCGGCGTATGAGCTGCTGACGGACGATTTGCGCGACTACCGCTTTTACGCGGCCGACATGCTGCACCCGTCGGAAGTGGCCCAGGACTACATCTGGGAGCGGTTTGCGCGGGCGTATTTCGACGCGGACTTCGGGCGGTTTCGCAAGGAGTGGGAAGCCGTGCGGCAAGCGCTGGGCCATCGCCCGCTGCACCCCGGCGCGCCCGAGCACCGCGCGTTTTTGGACCAGACCGCCGAGCGACTGGCCCGCCTCACCAGCCAGGGCGTGGACGTGCGCACCGAAGCACGCGACGTGCAGCGGCAGCTCGCGGCCCTGCCGCCGCCCCGCCCGGCGCGCGCGGCCGAGGTCGAGCTGGCCGACGATGGTGAGGAGCGCATTGACATTGGCGGAACTGAGCCAGCAGTTAAAGCAGAAAAAGCCACGACTAAGCGTACCGACGACCAAGTGACCGGGCGGGAAGAGCGACGGGGTGGTCGGCGCGGCGGTCGGGGTGGTCGGGGCGAAAAAGGAGAAGGGAGTGGGCGCGACCGCTCGGCACGGCCGGCAGCGGCCGAAGCGGCCGTCGGGCACCGCAAATCAGCCGAAACCGCAGCCGATAACGCAGTGGCAGCTGGTGAGGCAGTGGACTTAGCAGCCGTGATGGCCGCTACCCCGCTGGCAGCTACTGATATGCCGGCAACGGCCAGCCCAGAGCCGGAAGCGCTGCTGACCGATGAAAACGGCTTTCCGGCCAAAAAGAAAAAACGACGCTCCCGCGGCGGAGCCAAGCGAACAGCCCGCAAAAACGCCGCCCGGCAGACTGACGGGATAGTTGGCGACGACCGCCCGGCGCTGGCTGATGAGCTAGCGGCTGACCCGACCAAAACGTCGGCTCAGGCGCTGACTGAGCTGAAAAGCGACGGCAGGACGCGGGGTTCATCAACGAGAGATAAGCCGACAACAGAAACCGGGGCATCGGTTGCCACCGCAGCACCAACCCCGACCACACCCGACCCGGTACGTAAGCGCGGCACCGGGCCAACGCCCAAAAAGTCGAAAGTCATCGCCAAAACCACCCCCGTGAAGCGCGCCGGGCTGAACGGTCGCCCCGAACCGCTTTACCGGCCCAGGCCAGGCGACATCAACCCGGCCACGGCCCCGATGTACACCGGTACCCACGACGAGCCGGCCGCGGTTGAAACAACAGCGGCAGTGGCGGCGCTACCCGCTGTTGAGCCAACCGTGACTACTCCGGGCCGAAACGTCGAAGTGGCTGGCGATAATATCAAGGCCAGTGAGGCTGCTGCCTCAGTTGGCCCCGACGCGGCTCCGCCCGTAGTCGCCCCCGCCAAGCCTCGGCGCGGACGGCCCAAAGCGGTCCGGCCGGCAGCGGCCGAAACCCCAGCAGAGACTTCCGCACCAAAGCCCGCGCCCGTTACGAAACCAGCCGAGCGCAATCCGGCTACCAATGAAGTTGGTGAAACCGGTGCGGCGAAAATGGAACCGGCGGCTCTGGCGAGTTCGGCAGCCTCAGCAGCCTCGGTAACCAAGCCGCGCCGGGCCAATGTAAAGACAGCAACAACGGAAGCTGATTCGGCGGAAGGGGCAACGAAAGGACGACGCGGCCGGCCGCCAGGCAAGAAAACAGCGGCGGGCGCGGAGAATCCGGCGACGTAGGACAGGTTTGTGCGTAAGTGCGTAGTGTGCCGGGTTGTACGGTTGACTTTAGCCGCCACCGGAGGGCCGTTTGTAGTCCGGCTGGGTTTACCGACGGCCCTCCGGTGGCGACTGAAGCCTACCGCACAACCCTTTGACTGGCAAGCTGAAGCTTACCCCACACTCCTATGAAAACTCCATCCACCAACCGGCTGGCCTACGAAACCAGCCCGTACCTGCTCCAACACGCGCACAACCCGGTGGACTGGTACCCGTGGGGACCGGAGGCGCTGGCACGGGCCGCCGCCGAGCAGCGGCCGCTGCTGGTGAGCATCGGCTACGCGGCCTGCCACTGGTGCCACGTCATGGAGCGCGAATCGTTTGAGAATGAGCAGGTCGCGCGGGTGATGAACGAGCACTTCGTCTGCATCAAGGTGGACCGCGAGGAGCGGCCCGACGTAGACCAGATTTACATGGAAGCCGTGCAGGCGATGGGCATTCAAGGGGGCTGGCCGCTGAACGTGCTACTCACGCCGGAAGCCAAGCCGTTTTACGGGGGCACGTATTTTCCGCCCCAAAACTGGGTGCAGCTGCTCGAAAACGTGGCCCAAGCCTACGCCGGCGAGCACCGCGCTGAGTTGGACGGCTCGGCCCAGCGCTTCGCGGAAGTGCTGCAAACCAGCGAGTTGGCCAAGTACGGCGCAACGGCGACGGGCGCGGTCGTGAGCGACGAGGAGTTCAAGCTGCTCTGCTACAACCTGGCCCAGCGCTTCGACCGCGAGCGCGGCGGCACCAACCGCGCCCCGAAATTTCCAATGCCCAGCATCTGGCGGTTTTTGCTGCGGGCGTATCATGTGTCGGGTAGCGAGGCGGTGTTGCGGCAAGTGAACCTAACGTTGCGCGAGATGGCCTGGGGCGGCATTTACGACCAGGTGGGCGGCGGCTTCGCCCGCTACTCGGTCGATGCAGAGTGGCTGGTGCCGCACTTCGAGAAAATGCTCTACGACAACGGCCAGCTGCTGAGCCTCTACAGCGAGGCGTTTCAGGTAACGGCCGAGCCGCTCTACCGCGAGGTCGTGTACCAGACCGTGGCCTGGGCGCGCCGCGAGCTGACCAGCCCGGAAGGTGGGTTCTACTCGTCGCTCGATGCTGACAGCGAAGGCGAGGAAGGCAAGTTCTACGTCTGGACCCACGAGGAATTACAGCAGATTCTGGGCGACGAGGAGCCGCTAGCAACGGCTTATTACAACTGCACAGCCGCCGGCAACTGGGAGCACGGCCAGAATATCCTGCACCGGCGGCAGTCGGACGCGGACTTTGCCGCCGTGCACGAGCTGGAGCCGGCCGCGCTGACGAAACTCGCTCACGGCTGGCAGCAGAAGCTGCTCGCGGCCCGCACTCAGCGCATTCGCCCCAGCCTCGACGACAAAATTCTGACCGGCTGGAACGCGCTCATGCTAAGTGGCTTGCTCACCGCCTACCGCGCGTTTGGCGAAGCCGAATTTTTGGACTTGGCCCTGCGCAACGCCGAGTTTCTGCAAGCCAACCTGCGGCAAGGGCCGCGCCTGATGCGGACCTGGAAAGCGGGCCGCGCCACCATCAGCGGCTTTCTGGAAGATTACGCGCTGGTGATTGAGGCGTATGTGGGCCTGTATGAAGCAACGTTTGAGGAAAGCTGGCTGCGCGAGGCGGAAACGCTCACGGCCTACGTGCTTGACAATTTCTTCGACCCCGAAGAACAGCAGTTCTTCTACACCGATGCCAGCGCCGAGCCGCTCATCGCCCGCAAGAAAGAGCTGTTCGACAACGTCATTCCCGGCTCGAACTCGGTGATGGCCCACAACCTGCTGCGCCTGGGCCGCCACCTCGAACGGGCTGACTACCAGGAGCTGGCCGCGAAAATGTTGGCTCCCGTGCAGGCGCTGGCCGCGCAAGAGCCGCAACACCTTACCAACTGGGCCAGCCTCTACGCAGCCCTCCTGCGGCCGGGGGCCGAGGTGGCGATTGTCGGGCCGGAGGCCGAAGCACGGCGACGCGAGCTGAGCCGGCACTTTCTACCGCATGAGGTGCTGGCCGGCGGCCCGGCGGCCAACGACTTGCCTTTGCTACAAAGGCGCGGAGCGGCGGAGCAGACGACGATTTACGTGTGCCGCGACCGGGCCTGCCAACTGCCGGTGCACACGGTGGCCCAGGCACTGGCGCAACTGGTGAGGTAAAACGGAGTGCTGGCCGCCGTTTAGCGCGAAGCGCGTAACGGCAGGCCGAGCAGTGGGGCGAGTCTCCAGACTCGCGCAAGAAAAGCGGTGGGCAAAACCAAACGCCGATGGCCGCTTCGCGGCCGGGAGTCAGAGACTCCCCCCACTTATCGGCCTGCCGTTACGCGCTGCGCGCTAAACGGCGGCCAGCCCGCCAGCCCGCGCGCTTGTTTCTTACCTTTACCCTTCTGCCCGACTGACTGAAAATTACGTGTCCCTGACGTTTGAATTTGCTACGCCTACGCCCGCTTCGGTAGCCGCGCCCGACCGGGTTACGCTGTTTGTGGATGTGATTTTGCCGCTACCGCTGCCCAAGCTCTACACGTATCGGGTGCCGTATGAGCTGAACGACAGCGTGGTGGTGGGCGGGCGGGTCATCGTGCAGTTCGGGGCCAAGCGTACGCTGAGCTGCATCGTGGCGGCCGTGCATGAGGTGCCGCCTAAGGAGTATCAGGCCAAGTACATTCT
>JANXNW010000306.1 GCA_025353905.1 Hymenobacter sp. | reverse complement strand
GGCTTTAGTCCTACGTCTGATTTAGAGCTAGAGCTAGTTCCCCCCTCTCTTTTGGAGAGGGGGGCTAGGGGGGTGAGGTGCCGTTGCCGAGCCAACCCGCCGCGACCCCCCATACAACTCAAACCGCAACAACCGGCAGTCAATCGCCCCATTGAACAGCGGCACCCGCCGCGTCGCCTTCAGCCCGATGCGCTTGGCCGCCGCCAGATTTCCGGTGAAAATATACGCCTCATAGCCCTGAAAATTGGTTTTGAGCGCGTCGCCAATGGTTTTGTAGAGCGCGTCCATCTCGGCCTCGTCGCCCAGACGCTCGCCGTAGGGCGGGTTGGTGAGCACGATGCCGGAAGAAAACCCCTCCGGCGGCCGCGCGTCGCGCACGTCAGCCACGGTCAAACTGATGCAGTCCGTGAGGCCGGCGGCGGCCACGTTCAGCTGGGCCTGCTCGATGACGCGCGGGTCAATATCGGAGCCAAACAGCTGCGCCTGGGGTTCGCTCAGGCGCTGGGCCTGGGCTTCGGCGCGCACTTGTGCCCAGAGGTCGGCATCGAAATCGGCCCAGCTCTCGAAGCCGAAGCGGCCTTGGTGCAGCAGGCCGGGCGCTATGCGCTGGGCCAGCAGGCCGGCTTCGGTCAAAATCGTGGCCGAGCCGCACATCGGGTCGAGCAGCGGGCTTTTCTGGTCCCAGTCGCTGAGCAGCACCAGGCCGGCGGCGAGCACCTCGTTGAGCGGGGCCTCGTTGGTAGCTTGCCGATAGCCACGGCGGTGCAGCGAGTCGCCGGCCGCGTCGAGGCTGAGGATGACCTCGTTTTCGAGCATCCGCAAGTGGATGCGGATGTCGGGGTGGCGGGTGTCGATGCTGGGGCGCTCGCCGGTGCGGGCGCGGAACTGGTCCACGATGGCATCCTTCGTGAGCTGGGCCAGGTAGAGCGAGTGCTCGGACCAGGACCGGCTCACGACGGCCGTGATGGCAAACGTCTGGCCGGGGCCGATGTACTTGCGCCAGTCCAAGGCGCTCACCGCGTCGTAGAGCGCCTGCTCGTTCGAGGCATCGAAGTCGGCGAAGGGCCGCAGCAGGCGCATGGCGGTGCGGCTCCAGAGGATGGTTTGGTAGAGCAGCCGCTTGTCGCCGCTGAACTCGACGGCGCGCGAGCCGAGGTGCTCGATGGTGGCCCCGAGCTGGCGCAGCTCGGCGGCTAATACTTCTTCGAGGCCGAACTGGGTGGTGGCGGTAAAAAACATAGTGGCGAGGATAGGGGGGCAAAGGTCGGGCGAATTACCTTCGCCGCATGGCTACTTCCGCTCCCGCCCCGGTTATTTCCAACGCGCCCCCTGCCACCCGCTCCTACGCCGGGCCGATGGCCCTGATGACGCTGCTCTGGCTGCTGTTCGGGGCCGTCACCAATTTCAACGACGTGCTCATGCCCTACCTCAAGGACGTGTGCCAGCTCACTGATTTTGAGTCGTCGGCGGTGCCGTTCGCGTTTTTTATGGCTTATTTTCTCATGTCCCTGCCCGCCGGGGTGGTGCTGCGGCGGCTCACTTACCAGCGGGGGCTGGTGCTGGGCCTGCTCGTGATGGCGGCCGGGGCGCTGCTGTTCGTGCCGGCGGCCAATACGCGCTCGTTTCCGCTGTTTCTGGCGGCGCTGGCGGTGCTCGGGGCGGGCATCACGCTGCTGCAAGTGGCGGCCAACCCCTACGTGAGCGCGCTCGGGCCAGCCCGCACGGCGGCGGCGCGGGTGAGCACGGTGGGCGTGGCGTTCGGGCTGGGCGGCTCGCTTTCGCCCTTGCTGGGCGGGCTGCTGCTGTTTGGCTCGGCCGTGGTGGCGGGCAGCGCGGCGGCCAAGCGGCTGGCGGCCCTGCCCCTGGCCGAGCAGCTTACCCAGAAAGCAGCCCTCGTCAAAATCCCCTACCTGGCCCTGGCAGCGGTGCTGCTGGGCCTGGCGGGCTTGTTCTTCGTGGTGCGCCTGCCCGCCCTCGACGCGCTGCCCGCCGACGACGCGGACGACACCGACCGCGCCGACCCGGCCGCTACTGGGTTGGCTCCCCGCCGCTCGGCCCTCGACTACCGCCACTTGGTGCTGGGCATCGGGGCGATTTTCGTCTATGTCGGGGCGGAGGTCGGGCTGGGGTCGTTTCTGATTCGCTACGGCGAAAGTCAGGGCATCGCGCACTTGTCGGGCTTCACCCAAAGCGTAATTCGGGGGCTGAACGTGGCGACCAACTTCGCCTACTACCTGTTCGGGGCCACGCCCGCGCCGCTCGACGTGTCGGGCGGCTTCACCAAGACCGTGGGGGCGGTGCTGGTGGCCTCGTACTGGTTCGGGCTGATGCTGGGGCGCATCGCCGGCATCGGGTTGCTGCGGCGGCTGCCGGCGCGGGCGCTGCTGGTGGGCGTGTGCGGGGCGGCGCTGGCCCTGGTGCTGGTTTCGGTGCTGAGCCAGGGTGAGACCGCGCTCTGGCCCGTGGTGCTCTGCGGCTTGTGCAACTCGATTATGTGGCCCGTCATTTTCCCGCTGGCCATCAAGGGCCTGGGGCCGTTCACCAAGCAAGGCTCGTCATACCTGATAATGGCCATCGTGGGCGGCGCGCTCGTGCCCCCGCTCATGGGCCTGCTCGCCACCCACGGCGGCGGCTTGCGCGTGGCTTTCGTGCTGCCTATGCTCTGCTACGCTTACCTGCTTTATTACGCCCTGAGCGGCTACCGGGTGCGGTAGCGAGCGCGGCCACGAGTCGGGCGAGCCAACTACTAGTTCAGCCAGCCTAAAATGTGGTTGGGCAAAAACCCATTGGCTTGGTAATCCTGATTGAGTAACTGGCTCGTAAGTTTATTCGGCCAAAGCCGTTCGCCTGGCTTTTCCCTTCTTTATTAATTCTCACACCCATGAAAACTACCCGTACCCCGCGCCTGCTGCTGCCCCTGCTTGTGTTGCTGCTGCTGGCCGGCGGTGCCTGCAAGAAAATCCTGAGCCTGGTGCGCTTTCAGGTCAATGACTCCAGCACGTTCACCATCCCGGCCGTGGGCATCATCGGCACCCAGCTGCCGTTGCCGGGTGTGCCCGTTACCTCGACTTCGGTCAATACGTACCAGGCTAACAACACGCAGGCCAGCCGGGTACAGGACGTGACGCTCGACGAGCTCAAGCTGACCATCATCGACCCGCCCGGCCAGAACTTCAACGCGCTCAAGAACATCAGCATCGACATCGCCACCGATGCCAACGGCAGCAACCGCGTTCCGCTGGCCTCACTGCGCAACATTCCGGCCGGCCAAACCACCATCAGCCTCACGCCGGCGGCCAATACCAAGCTCGATATTTATTTGCAAAACGGCTCCTACGCGCTCTTTGCTACGGCCGAGCTATCGCAGGCCGTGCTGCAGCAAACCACGCTCCGCGCCGAGGCCCGCTACAACGTGTCGGCCAATAATTGAAACCCTGGCGTGGACTCTGCGAGTCCGCGCGGGAGCCGGCTATCAGGCGCGGCTCCAACTAACGATGCTACGCGCGGACTCGCAGAGTCCGCGCTACAGCTCGCGCAGATACGCTGGCGGCACGGCTTCGATGAGCCACACGCCGTTGCCAGAGCGGTAGAATACGCCACCGGCCCGGTGCAGGGCGGCCGCGTCTACGGCCAGCAGCAGCGGCTGGCCCCGGCGCTGGCCCACGCGCCGGGCGGTGGCCTCGTCAGGCGAGAGATGCACGTGGTGGCGGCTCATTTTCAGCAAGCCCTCGCGGCGGATGGCCGGCAGTGCGGCCGGCCCCGTGCCGTGGAAAAGCACGGCGGGCGGCTCGGCGGGCGCGAGCTGCAAGTCGATTTCAACGCTGTGGCCCTGTTGCGCCCGCAAGCGCTGGCCGGTTTCGTCGAAGGCAAAGCGTTGCTTGTCGCTGTCCTCGACTAATTCTTCCAGCTCGTCGCGGGTCAGGGGCTGGCCGTGGGCGGCGCAGGCGGCCAGCAGGTCAGCCATCAGCACCCAACCGCCGGGAGCCAGCGTGAGGCCGATGGCCTCGGGCTGATGGCGCAGGTGCTGACTGAGAAATTTACTGCGGCGCAAAGCGAGTTTGGGGTCCATAATTGATGTGCTGATGTGAGAGATGAGTTGATGTGAGAGATGTGCTGATGTGAATACGAGTAGAAGTAAGTTAAGCAAAGAAAAAGAACAACACATTCGCACATCCCTCACATCAACACATCTCTCACATCAGCACATTAAATTTCCGACCTTTGCGCCCATGCTGACCTCCTGCTGGGAAGAACACGTTTCGCTGCGCCCCTACAACACGTTCGGCCTCGAGGTGCGGGCCAGGTACTTCGCCCGGTTCGCCTCATTGGACGAGTTGCGCGAGCTGCTGACCCGACCCGAAACCCAGGCTGGGCCGCGTCTGATTCTGGGCGGCGGCTCGAACCTGCTGCTCACGCGCGACTTCGGCGGCGTTGTGTTGAAAAACGAAATCAAGGAGCTGACAATCAGCGTTGAAAATACCGCCGCCCACACGGCCCGGTTGCGGGCTGGGGCCGGCGAGAGCTGGCACGGGCTGGTCGAGTTCGCGCTTGAAAACGAGTTGAGCGGGCTGGAAAACCTCTCGCTCATCCCCGGCACGGTGGGCGCGGCCCCGCTCCAGAACATCGGGGCCTACGGAGCCGAGCTGCGCGACACCTTCGTGCGGCTCGAAGCCGTGGAAATCAGCAGCGGCGCATTGCGGGTTTTCGACAAGGAAGCCTGCGGCTTCGGCTACCGCGAGAGCGTGTTCAAGGGGCCGCTAAAAAATCAGTTCGTGGTGACGACCGTCGAATTCGACCTGCACCGGGCTGGCGCGGGCCAGCGAGCCAACGTGGGCTACGGGGCCTTGCGCGACACGCTGACTGAGCTGGGTTACTCGCCCGACGCGCCCAGCCCGCGCCAGGTGAGCGAGGCCGTCGTGCGGGTGCGCCGCTCGAAGCTACCCGACCCGGCTGAAATCGGCAACGCCGGCTCGTTCTTCAAAAACCCGGAAATTCCCGCCGCCCAATTCGCCGAACTGAAAGCCCGCTTTCCCAACCTGCCCGGCTACCCTGCCCCCAGCGGCGGGGTGAAAGTGCCCGCCGGCTGGCTCATCGAGCAGGCCGGCTTCAAAGGCCAACGGCGCGGGGCGGGCGCGGGCACCCACGGCGTCCACGAGCGCCAAGCGCTGGTGCTGGTGAACCACGGCGGAGCCACCGGAGCCGAGCTATGGGCGCTGGCCGAGGAAATTATTCGGGTCGTGGGCGAGCAGTTCGGGGTGAAATTGCAGGCGGAGGTGAATGTGCTTTAGGGCTTGGTGCTTGGGGCTTGGGGCGTTTGTCATTGCGAGCGCAGCGAAGCAATCGCTCCTGTTAAGCCACGTTCGGGTGCCGTCCCTATACGCACAACAGGGGCGATTGCTTCGCTGCGCTCGCAATGACAAAC